>NZ_JBWGIG010000017.1:0-130996 GCF_056312595.1 Pseudomonas sp. GYB4201
GCTGCGCGATAAAGGCAAGAGTGCAAAAGTGGCGCTGGTAGCGTGCATGCGCGTGCTGCTGGTCCGGCTTAACGCCATGCTGCGCGACGGCACAGCATGGCGGACGTCATTGACTGGGCAAGACAGTGGCTAGGCGAATCTGTAGCAGCGGCCGCAGGCTGCGCAGGCCTTCACTCTCGCTGAAGATCTTCAGTGCACTCAGAGGCCAGCGCAGCCTGGCGGCAGCGGCTACGCGAACGTGGATACCCCATGGACCGCGTCGCCTGCATCGCGGCCAAGGCCGGCTCCTACCACGAATAGTGTAGGAGCCGACTTTAGTCGCGATGCAGACGACGTCATTTCAAGACAGTTGCTGCTACGCCCGTAGCAGCGGCCACAGGCCGCGTCCCCGCCCCTCCCGTAGCAGCGGCCGCAGGCCGCGTCCAGGTGCTATATTGATGGCCTTGGGGTTGTACGTGGGGGGATGTATCCAACGGTGCCGTCATGACCATGCCGCTTCGCCTGTCCTTGCTTGCCTGCTGTCTGCTGTCGTCGCCCCTGGCCATGGCGCAGACCTACTACCCCACGGTTCACTCCTCACCCCCGCAGCCCTTCGTCGATGTGCCGCCACAGGCCTTTGAAGTGGTGGAATACCCCCATCAGTTCTACGACTCGCAACTACCCGCGCTGGCCGAGCGCAGCGAGGTGGTGGCGCGGATCTATGACCCAAGGCTGGGGGTGTACGTGGATACGCGGGTGCCGGACCCCAGTTGCCTGGCCGACCCCGCGCAGGCGAAGGGCTACCACTGACGCTTGTCAGGGCGCATCAGGCCCAGTTTCTCGATACGGTAGCGCAGCATGTCGCGGCTCAGGCCCAGCAGCCGCGCGGACTTGGTGACGTTCCAGTCGGTCTTGTCGAGCACCTTGCGCACCATGTCGCGCTCCACCGCCGGCAGGGTCATGCTGGCCGTGTCTTCGAACACCGGGCGCGGCTCGCTGACATCCTCGCGGGGCGGGGCGATGGGCGTGTCGGTCAGGCTGTGGCAGACGTTCAACTGGCTGGCGCCCACACAGTCACTGGGTGCCAGCAGCACGGTCTGCTCAAGCATATTGCGCAGTTCGCGCACGTTGCCCGGCCAGCTGTAGCTGAGCATCAGCTCCTGGGCCTGGCCGCTGAAGTACAGGTTCGGCTTGCCGTAGCGCTTGCCGTGGGCCGCCAGGAAGTGCCGGGCCAGCAGCAGGATGTCGTTGCCACGGCTGAACAGCCGCGGCACCTTGATGGAGATGATGCGCAGGCGGAAGAACAGGTCGCGGCGAAACTTGCCCTGCTGCACCATCTGCTCCAGGTTGCAGTTGGTGGCGCTGATGATGCGCAGGTCGACCTTGCGCTCCTTCACCGAACCCACGCGGCGGATGGTGCGGTCTTCCAGCAGCTTGAGCAGCTTGGCCTGCAGCAGCAGGTCCATCTCGCCCACCTCGTCGAGGAACAGCGTGCCGCCGTCGGCGGCCTCCACCAGGCCCACGCGGCGGTCCTTGGCGTCGGTGAACGCGCCCTTTTCGTGGCCGAACAGCTCCGATTCCAGCAGGTTCGACGGAATCGACGCGCAGTTGAATTCAATGAACGGGCCCTTGGCCCGCGGCCCGTCGAAGTGCAGCGCACGGGCCACCAGTTCCTTGCCGGTCCCGGTCTCGCCTTCCACCAGCACCGGCGGCAGGTCGTTGTTGGGCATGCGCCGCTCGGCGTCGAGCAGCTGCATCAGCGTGTTCTTCATGGTCAGCATGGCCGGCGACTCGCCGATCAGCGCCTGGATCCCCGACTTCTGCGCCTCGCGGTCCTGGTAGAACGACAAGGTGCGCTCCATGCGGTCGGTGGCCAGGGCCTTGTCCAGCAGCAGCTTGAGCTCGGGCAGCGCCACCGGCTTGGTCACGTAGTGGAAGGCGCCCTCCTTCATGGCCACCACCGCGTCCTCGATGTTGCCGTAGCCGGTCATCATGATCACCTTGAGATCCGGCGCGCTGATGCGCAGCTTCTGGATCAGGTCATGGCCACTCAAGCCCGGCAGCGAGTTGTCGGTCAGCACGGCGTCGGGCTGGAAGCTGCGCAATTGCTCCAGCGCATCCTCGGCGCTGTGGCAGACACTGACCTCGAAGCCCTTGCGCTCCAGATAGGTCTGTATGTTCTGCGCCAGGATTTCATCATCCTCGACCAGCAGTATGCTGTGCTCCATAGTCCCCTCCCGCTGCCACTCTGAAATTAAGACACACACGGGTTCCTTCCTGCTCCTGACTGGTCAGGTCGACCGAGCCCTCGAAGCGTTCCATTATCCGTTTGACCAGCGACAGGCCCACGCCCAGCCCACCCTGCTTGGTGGTGAAAAAGGGCTTGAACACCATGCGTTCCTGCTGCCGCGTCATGCCCTTGCCGGTATCGCTCAGGGCCAGGGTCAGGCGCCCGCCGGGCTGTTCCTGCACCTCGATGGTCAATATTCCGCCGTCGGGCATGGCCTCCACGGCGTTGGTAAACAAACTGTTGAGAATCTGCATCAGCTGCATCTGGTGGCTGAGCACCTTCGGGTAGCCGCGCGGCGACCAGTTCAACTGCACGTTGCAGCGCCGTATCAGCCCTTCATGCTGCTTGCAGGCCTGCTCGATGGCTGCGGTCAGGTCCACCGCCTCGCGTTCGGTGCTCATGGGCTTGAGGGACACAAGCAACTCGCGTACCCAGCGCGACATACGGTCGACCTGGCCGATGATGTCGGCGATGTTCTTCTGCGAGTCCTCGCTCGCCACCTCCTGGGCCAGCTCCGCGCTGGAGCGGATGGTGGCCAGCGGGTTGCGCAGGCTGTGGGCCACCGCCGAGGACATCTCGCCCAGGGCCACGAAGGTCTCGTTGGCCACCAGCTGGCGCTCCTGGGTGCGCAACAGCGTGGCGGCGCGCCGCACTATCCAGTACAGGCCGCCATAGATCAGCGCCCCGCCCGCCAGGGTGGCCAGCCAGATCAGCAGGTAGCCACGGCGGATGCGGGCCACCAGGTCGGCCGGCTCCTTGTAGATTTCCACCATGGCGACGACCTTGCTGCGGTCGGCGTTGAACAGCGGGATGTAGTTTTCGATGAACAGGTATTCGGGCTCGCGCAGCAGCTTCTGCTCCGGCCGCTCCTCGGCGATGCGGTGGTAACTGGCGGCCACCGGCACCTTCATCTCGAAGGCCTCGTCCAGCTCGTCGTCGTCCTCGATGTTCACGCCCACCAGCTGCGGGTTGGTGGACCAGATCACCTTGTGGTCCAGGCCATACACGCTGGCCAGCAGCAGGTCGGGCAGTTGCGCCAGGTGATCGAGAAACTCGTCGCGCGCCGCCAGTTGCAGGCGGGCGTCAAAGCCGGCCAGCTCGGGGTGCGGCTGGTTGTCGAGGACATCACCGATGGTCAGGGCGGCGGGAATGTGCGCGTGGCGCAACTCGGCCTCGCCGATGGACTGGATGAACTGCGCGGTCAGCAGCGCGTCGCGCTCCACGCTCTGGTTGACCACGAAGCCGGTGGACACATACCCCAGGCCCAGCGCCACGGCGCCGATGATCAACAGGCTGGCCAGGGAGAACCAGCGCAGAAGGTTGAAGCTGGCCGGGCGCGGCTCGTGCTGGGCGGCACCGCCGGCCGTGGGGTTTATTGTCTGCATGTCAGGCGTTCCTGGCTGCTTTTTGTCTTTGAAGATATAGACCCGTCTTGACCCCTGCCACTGATCATTCGCTATGACGGGCCTGCCAATGATAGTAATTTGCCTCTATTGCATACCTGACATGTTGTGCTGGCTGTGATCGACCTGGTGCACGTGCGCAGGCTCGGCATCGGCCATCGGCGCGGGCAACGGCCGCTGGCGGTTGGTCTCGCTGTCCAGGAACTCCAGAATAGACAGCACCGAGGTGTCGTCCAGGCGCAGGTTGGGCATGGCCACGCTGTCGTACTGCTGGTAAAGCTGCACGGCCAGCGGGTCTTTTTCGGCCAGCAGGCGGTCGGGCTCTTTCAGCCAGCGTTTCAGCCACTCGGGGTCGCGCTGGCGGGTCACGCCAATCAGGTCGGGGCCGATGCTGCGCAGGCCCAGGCCTTGGCCATCCAGGGGGCCCAGGCTGTGGCATGACGCGCAACGGGTGCGGAACAGCTCTTCGCCGTTGCTGGGCGGGCGTATGTCCGGGGCGTTGGCGTAGCTCTGCTCGGTGCTGGGGGTTTTCCAGTTCTGCAGGGTGTTGGCCAGCTGGTCGGCCAGGATCCACGGGTTCTCGAACGGCGAGGCTTTCATCCAGCGGCCACTGGCCTGGTTGCCGACGATCAGGCTGAGGTTGTGGTCCTTGCTGCGGCCATTGTCCACGCCTTCGATGAACAACCCCAGTTTCTGCCGCAGTTGGGTGATGTCCTGCTTGTTGCCGGTGAGGAACTGCCAGCCCGGCCCTACCTTGAATTTGTCCATGTAGTGCTTGAGCACCGCCGGGGTGTCGGTGTCCGGGTCGATGCTGATGGAATAGAAGAACACGTCCTTGCCCACCCGGTCGCCCAACAGCTTCTGCACCTGGCGCAGCCGCGCGGTTTCCAGCGGGCAGGAGTCGGTGCACGAGGTGAAGATGAAATTGATCACCACCACCTTGCCCTTGATCAGGTCGTCGAAAAAGTGCACCGGCTGGCCGTCCTGGTTGGTCAGCACGGTGTTGGGGAAGTAATCGCCGCCCCAGGGCGTGGCCGAGGTGTCCGCCGCCACGGCGGGCGGCGTGGCCACCTCGTGCACATGCCCTTCGTGGGCGTGGAGGGCCCGGCTGGCCAGCAGGCACGCCACCAGCACCAATATCCAGTGCAGTTGCAGCGCAGCGTGGCGGGTGTCGTGCTTGCTCATGGCCTGGGCCTCCTTATTTCACGTTCACTTGCGGGCCGGCGCCGTCGCCGGTACGGAAGGTTGGCAGCGCGGCCGAGTTCACGTAGCGCACCCCGTCCCAGCTGGGCAGCGGCGTGGGCATCAGCTGCAGCTGGCCGGGTTTTTCCAGGTCCCAGCGCAGCAGCATCGAATTGTCCTCATGCTGGGTGTTGTGGCAGTGCTCCATGTAGGTGCCGGCGAACTCGCGGAAGTTGATTGCCATTTCCACGTTGTCCAGGCCGTCGGCTTCCGAACCGATGCGGTAGACGTCCTTGCGTGCCCATTTTTCCCACTCAGGCGGTGCCTTGCCGCCGCGGCTGAGGATGATGCCTTCCTCGAAGTGCACGTGCACCGGGTGGCTCCAGCCCTTGCCGCCGGCCTGTATCTTCCACACTTCCAGGGTGCCGATGCCGCCGTAGCCGGCGTCGGTGGGGCCGTTGGCCAACTGCGTGGCGGCGTTCAGCCGGCGTGGGTCCATGTGGTAGCCGAAGCCGCCATCGGTCTTGACCGTCCAGGGCGCTTCATCGGTGCCGTCGGAGCGGCCGAAGATGAAGGTGCGGTGGCGCGCCTTGGCGAGGATGGCCTTGTCAGCAGGGTTGTCGCGGTGGATCTTCAGCGGGATCATCACCTTGCCCTCGGCCTTGCCCGGCTTGGCCGGCTCATACAGCGACGGGTCCATGGCCAGGTCCTGGCCGGTGTAGGCCTTGACGTTAAGCTGCAGGATCTTGCCCACCACCGGGTCGCCCTTGTCCCACTGCGGGCCCTTGCTGGTCTGCTTGATCACCGGCAGGTACTTCTCGGACAGGATGTCCGCCAGGGGAATGACCTCCTTGGGGCCCTTGCCGTCTTCATGGGACTGCACGTTGACCAGGAACAGCTTGTCCCCCGCTTTCACGCCGTTCTTGGCGAAGTTGACCAGAATGTCGAAGCGCTCGGCGATGCCCTGGGTCGGCAGGATGGCGTTGTGGTTCTGTTTGTCGCCATCGGCGTCCAGGTCCATGCTGCCGTCGAACGGCACGGCGTGTTCCATGATGTTGCCGTCGTTGGCGATCATGTGGAACGGCACCCGCGCGTAGGACAACCCCGAGCCCTTGGGCCCCTGGAACTCGCCGCTGGTGCCCTTGATTTCGCGCACCAGGGCCAGCTTGATGTAGCGCGACACCGAGCCGTTGAGGATGCGGAAGCGGTAGCTGCGGGCGCGCACGTCGAGCACCGGTTTCCACTGCCAGTTGACCATGGGCTGGTCGCCCAGGAAGCCATCGGTGTTGAAGGGGTTGAACCACAGTTGGCCGTCCTGGTCCCAGGCCTTGTCGGCGATCACCAGGTTCACGTCGTAGTCGCGGTTGCCCCACGGCAAGGCGCTGCCGCTGGGGAAGCGCAGGTTGACGCCGTCGTCCACCGCCTCGTTGCCGCGGTCCAGGGCGCTGTAGTAGTTCATCATCGCCGCGTTGCCCTTGTAGACGTTCTGGGCGGTGAAATCGAGCATGTGGTCGTGGAACCAGTGGGTGCTCATGGTTTCGCGCCAGTCGCCGCGGATCTTGATGGTGCCGTGGTCGCAGGTTTTCAGGCCGGGGCTTGCGTCATTGACCCACAGGGTCTCGCCCGGCGCGCAGGGAAACGCTGCGCGCGGGTCCTGGGCGTTGGTGTTGATGGTGTCGTAGCCGGCCAGCTGTATGGGCCAGCGATAGTCGTAGTACTGGCCGGGGAAGAAGAAGGCGTTGGCATAGCCGTCGCTTTCCGCTGGCGCGTGGCCGTTGTGCTCGTGGGTGCTGATGGTGTGCAGGCCGAAGCCCTTGTTGGCCGACGGGTCGATGGGCAGGCCGTTGTAGTGGCGCATCAGCACCGGCTGGCCGTAGCGCACCATCAGCAGTTTGGGCGGCAGCGTGCCGTCGAAGGTCCACACCGAGTTGTGGTTCTGCACCGGCATGTTGGGGTGGAAGCGCGCGTCCACGCCCTTGGCCGTGCCATCGGTGGCCGGCATGCCCGCCACGTTGTGGTACAGGCCACCGGGGCCGAATTCGCCCAGTTGGTAGCCGTGGCGCTGCCTGCTGTCACGCAGGCCACCGTTGGTGCGCGCGCCGGTCTGCACGGTCTTGTAGGCGTACTGCGGGTAGAACTCGTTCCAGCGCTGGTGCGACCAGCCCTTTCCTGGTGGCCGGCCTTCGGCGGACGAGCCGATGCGGCGGTTGAGGAACACCTCGATCTGCGCCTGCCAGGGGTTGCGGTCAACGGTGTTGGACACCTGGCTGGGGAACGGTGTAAGCCCCGGTTGCCGCAAGAAGGCATCCAGCGCGGCGCTGGGTGGGCCGCTGCGGGCATCGGTAAGCGGGTCTTGCTGCGGCGCCGGCCCTTTCACCGGCGCCGGGAACGGCAGCGGCCCCGGCGGCGTGGTGGGGTCGAGCTTTTCCGGGCCGAACTCCTCGAACAGGGTCAACTGCTGGGTAAACGGCTGCGCCCCATACAACGGGCTGGGCTTGCCGTTGGTGGGGTAGTTGAAGCTGGTCTGCGCCGCTGGCGGCAGCACGTTCTCGACGCGGGTGGTGGCCTTGGTGCCCTTGACCGCGTCGGGCAAGTCCAGCGCGTCTTCGTTGGCCTCGGGGTCGGCCAGGATAGCGTTCAGTGCCGAGGTTTCATCGGCAGGTTCATCCTGGTAGGCGGAAGGGTCAGCGCTGGGCGGCTGGCTTTCGTCGTCGATAGGCCCGGCCCAGGCACCGTGGATAACCAGGGCCAGGGCCAGGCTCAAGGGCGTCAACCGGGCGCAGCGCCGTAATGCAAGCCAGTGGGTAATGTTCATCGTCATCCGCCTCAAGTCGTGAAGGGGTGATGACGATGGAGCAATTAGCCGGCCAATTTTTTAGCCGCGCCTAAAACTCAATGGAAACAATGGATTAGCTTCCGAAACCGATAGGCACTGGCCGGGGCGACTGGGGAATGACACCCGCTTGCGGGGAAAGTTCACACCCATTTCGTGGTTGCCGCCAGCGTGCAGGTCGCCCTACCCGGCCACTGCCCGAAACACCAGGCTCACACAGGTCCCCTCGCCTTCCTGGCTCTGCAGTTCCACCCGCCCGCCGAAGCGTTCCATGATCCGCTTGACCAGCACCAGGCCCACCCCCAGGCCGCCCTGCTTGGTGGTGAAGAACGGCCTGAAGCACAGGGCCCGCTGCTCGGCGCTCATGCCCTTGCCGGTGTCTGCCAGGCTCAGCCACACCCAGCGGTTGTCGGGGCTGGTCACGGTGATGGTCAGCGTGCCGCCCTTGCCCATGGCCTCCAGGGCGTTGGCCATCAGGCTGTTGAGGATCTGCGTCACCTGCACCTGCTGGTTCACCACCAGCGGCGCCTGCTGCACCTCGAACACCACCCGGGCCTGGGCGCGGGCGATCTGCTGTTCGAAGGCCAGCAGGCTGTCGTGCACGCAGGCCACCAGGTTCACCGGCTCCGGCTCGTCGCTCAGCGGCCGCAGGGACTGCAGCAGCTCGCGCACCCAGCTGGACATGCGATCCACCTGGTTGATGATGTCGCCAATGTTCTTGTGCGCCACGCCGCTGTCGAACTCCAGCGCCAGTTCGGCGCTGGAACGAATGGTGGCCAGCGGGTTGCGCAGGCTGTGGGCCACCGCCGAGGACATTTCCCCCAGCGCCACGTAGGTCTCGTTGGTCACCAGCTTCTGTTGCTGCACCGCCAGCAGCATGGCGGCGCGGCGCACTATCCAGTACAGGCCCAGGTAAATCAGCGCGCCGCCGGCCACGGTGGCCAGCCAGATCAGCAACAGCCCGCGCTCCATGCGCCCGATCAGGTCTTTGGGCTCCTTGTAGATCTCCACCATGGCCATCACCTGGTCGCCGGTGGCGTTGAACAGCGGCACGTAGTTCTCGATGAAGATGAAGTCCGGCGGGGTGATGAATTTCTGCTCCATGCGCGCGTCGTCAATGTCGTGGTAGCTGGTGGACACCGGCACTTTTTCCTCGAAGGCGCGTTCCAGGTCGTCGTCGCCCAGAATGTATTGGCCGATCAGGCTGGGGTTGGTGGACCAGATCACCTGCTTGTCCGGCGCATAGATATTGGCCAGCAGCACGTCGGGCAGCTGCGCGATATGGTCGAAGAACTCGCCGCGCACCTTGTCGCGCAAGGCCGGGTCGATGCCGGGAAACTTGCCGTCCTGGCGCGGGTCCAGCAGTTCGCCCATGGGTGGCACGTCGTCGATCTGGGCGTGGCGCACCTCGGTGGCGGCGATGGACTGCACGAACTGCGCGGTCAACAGCGCGTCGCGCTCCACGCTCTGGCCGATCACGAAACGCGTGGACACCAGCCCCAGCCCCAGCGCCACCAGGAGGATGATCGCCATGCTGGTGACGGAGAAAGAGCGCAACAGGTTGAAGGTGCCGGGGGGCGACGCGGCGTCTGCCTGGGCGTCGCGGGTCCTGCGAAAGGGCCATTTCATGGGGCGTGGTTTCCCGTCTCGACCCTATGGGTATAGACCACCCCCAGCCAATTGCCCGGCCTGCCGCCATTGCCCCCACAGTTGGGGCAAACACCCCAGCGGCGCCTGTCAGCGTCGCCGGCTCACCAGGCTTGCAGGGCTCTGGCGCAAGGCTTTCACCACCACTGGCATGGGAGTTGCCCGCACCTGAGCAACTGACCCGTCCCCACAGGACCGGGCCTTTGCCAGAGGGATAACCCATGCACCCTTTACTTTCCAAGACCGCCACCGTGCTGGTGGTGACCTGCCTGGCCCAGGGCGTGGCCCGCGCGGCGCTGTTCGACGTGGACCCTGGGCCCTACGCGGCACCCACGGGCTTTTTCGCCAACTGGTACCAGGACACCCATGGCCGGGTGCTCGACCTGTGCCTGTCCAAGGCCCTCAGCTCGCGGGTGCCCAGCACCCCCGGCACGCCGTCGTACATGTGCTCGCTGATCCCCAACCCCGGGGTGTTCGACGACACCAAGGCCATCGTCTTCCCCACCAACTTCCCGGACGAGGCGTTCTGGTTCACCGCTGACGCCGCCTTCAACGACACGGCCACCGGCGTCAACCTCAACTACGGCTCGGCGGTGGAAGCGGCGTTCAGCGGCGGGCTGCCCGCCGACGGCGAGCAGATCAGCTTCGCGCGCATCCGCATGCGCATCGACGTGCCAGTGGCGGGGACCTACATCGTCACCCACCCCTACGGGGTCGAGGCGTTCACGGTGACCACCCCGGGCCGGCGCGCCATCAACCTGACCCGCGACATCGGCATTGGCGCGCCCAAGGTCTACACCGGCACCCTGGCCGGCGACATCGGCCCGTTCCTGCGCAGCATCAACGGCCCCTACACCGAGACCAACCCGCAGACCGGCGCCGCCGAGAGTTTCATCGGCGACCCCAACCTGACCGAGGCCGCCACCGGCAGCCCCTACAACACCAACTACGTGCGCATCGAAGGCCCCAACGGCATCGACGTGCGCACCACGCTGTTCGCCATCTCCGGCAAGCTGTCGGCCACCGTGCGGCCCACCCCGCTGATCACCCAGCGCGGCACCTACTCCCGGCGCCCCGGCACCAGCGCGCCGATTGCCCAGCAGGACGTGTTCGTGCAGGCGCCGCCGCAGCCCGCCACGGTCACCCTGACCAGCAACAGCCCGGCCCTGGCCCTCACCGAGACCACCGCCACCGGCAACTGGTACGGCCAGTCCGCCAGCAACCCGACGCTGCCCAGCGTGCTGCAACTTACCGCCGACAACCACCTGGCCATCGCCACCAGCACCCCCACCAGCCTGGGCCTGCCGCTTGCGGACCTGGTGATCATCCAGCGCGCCGAATACAGCCTGAGCACCGGCCAATTGACCGTAGTGGCGGCCACCAGCGACGAGACCTCGCCACCGGTGCTCACCGCCACCACCCTGGGCGGCGCCACCATTGGCGCCCTGGGCGGCGACGGCGCGGTGAAAACCCTGGCCACCAGCATTTCGCCCATACCGCCGGCCAAGGTGCGCGTGACTTCGTCCAACGGCGGCAGCGACGTTGAAGAAGTGGTCATCGTGCAATGAACGCCCAACGGCCCAGATCTGCTTCAGGAGGCACCATGAACAAACGCCCAAGCCTGGCCCTGAGCGCCCTGGCGGTTGCACTGACGCTGTCAGGCAACGCCCACGCGGTGCTGTCGGCCGTCGACACTGGCCCCTATACCGCCGCCACCGGACGCTTTCCGGCCTGGTACCAGGACGCCACCAACCTGCAACTGGAACTGTGCCAGTCCAAGGCCCTGAGTTCCCGCGTGCCCAGCGTGCCCGGCACGCCTTCGTACATGTGCACCATCCTGCCCGAGCCAGGGGTGTTCGACGACACCCTGCCCATGGTGTTCCCCGACAACTGGCCGCCCGAGGCCTTCTGGACCGTGGCCGAGACCAAGATCCCGGCGGTGGGCAACAGCGGCTACGCGCTGGAAGCCTACGTGGCCGGCGTCGAGGCGGCGTTCACCACGCCCGAGCCGGTGGACGGCCAGCAGATCAGCTTCGCGCGCATCCGCCTGCGCATCGACGTGCCCCAGGCAGGTACCTACACCGTCACCCACCCCTACGGCGTGGAGACCTTCAACGTGACCACGCCGGGGCGCCGGGCCATCAACGTCACCCGTGACATCGGCGTCGCCGCCCCCGGCAACTTCACCGGCGCGTTGAATGGTGCCGTGGGCCCGTTCCTGCACAGCGTCAACGGCCCCTATATCGAGGTCAACCCGGAGACCGGCGCCAGCGAGACCTTCGTCGGCGACCCCAACCTGGCGGAAGCGGTGACCGGCAGCCCCAACGGCACGAACTTCGTGCGCATCAGCGGCCCGGCCGGGACTATCCAGACCAACCTGTTCAACCTGACCGGCAAGGTCTACGACAACCGTGCGCAAACCCCGGTGGACGCCCAGCGCATCACCTACCGGCGCACCAGCAACGGCGGCAGCCCCAGCACCCGCGTCGAGGTGTTCGCCAGCTCGCCGAACAGCTCCAGCCTGTGCTTCCGCGAAACCCTGGCGCTGGTGCCCGGCACCCCGGCCACGCCGTGCCAGACAGCCATGGTGGGCGACAACAACGGGCTGTTCTTCGGCCAGCACCTGCTCAGTTCCAGCAGTTTGCCCGCCGTGGTGGTGGTCACCGCCAGCAATCCTGCGGGCACCACGCGCCCCACCTCGGTGTCGAGCAAGCTCATTGACCTGGTCAAGATCCAGACCGCGACCTACACCTGGAGCAACAAGACCCTGGTGATCGAGGCCACCTCCACCGACGAGGTCAACGTGCCCGACATGGTCGCCGCCGGCTTCGGCCGCCTGTCCAAGAGCGGCACCCTGCAGCGCCTGACTGTGGCGGAGCTGGCGCAGCCGCCGGCCAGCGTCACGGTCAAGTCCGCTGCTGGCGGCAGCGACACCGAGTGGGTCAAGGTCGTGGGCAACGCCCCCAACAGTGGGGACAACCAGCCGCCGGTGGCGGTCGCCGACACCGCCACCACCGGGTTCGGCGTGCCGATCACCCTCAACGTGCTGGCCAACGACAGTGACCCCGACGGCAACGTGCCCCTGAGCGTCACCGGCCTGACCCAGCCGGCCACCGGCCAGGGCACCGTGGCCCTCAACGGCAGCACCCAGGTGGTCTACACCCCACCGGCGGTGGTCAACGCGCCCATCGCCGCGACCTTCACCTACATGGCCCAGGACAGCAAGGGCCTGGCCTCGACGCCGGCCACGGTGACGGTCAACGTCGCGCCCAACCGGCCACCGGTGGCCAACCCCGACACCGGCGCCACCCTGGGCGTGCCGCTGGTGATCAACGTGCTGGCCAACGACACCGACCCCGAAGGCAACGTGCCCCTGGGCGTGGCCAGCGTGACGCAACCGGCCGCCGGCCGCGGCACGGTGACCACCGACGGCACCCAAGTCACCTACAACCCACCCGCCACGGTCACCGCGGCCTTCACCACGACCTTCACCTACGTGGCCCGGGACAGCTTCGGCGCCCTGTCCACCCCGGCCACGGTGACGGTGCAGGTGTCGCCGAAACCGGCGGCGGAAACCTTCACGGTGACCACCGCCAGCGTCCAGGCGAAATCGGGCAACCGCTTCGTCTGGGACTTCGCCGGCACCTCGTCGGTGGTCACCGGCAACACCATCACCGTGCAGGTCACCACGCCGACCGGGCTGGTGACGCTGGGCACCACCACGGTACCGGCCACCGGCCGCTGGCGCCTGACTGTCAATAACAGCCCGGTGGCACCGTCGGCCAACCCCACCGCGACCATCCGCAGCTCCCAGGGCTCGGTGCGCTCGGTGTCGGTGACCACGCTGTAGCCCGCTTGCCCGCCAGCCTTGCGGTTGGCGGGCAGCTACTGAATCAGGAGTTTGACCATGCGCCTACTGACGACCGCCCTGCTCTGCCTGCTCGCCGTCCAGGTGCCGTTATGCCTGGCCGATGACCTGATGGACAACAGCGACCTGGCACCCGCCAGCGACCTGGGCGAACTGCCGCCACCGGTGGGCCAGCAGGCACTGATCAACCAACAGGGCCAGGCCAACGAGGCGCACCTGCAGCAGCAGGGGCAGTCGCTGCTGGGCAACATCGTGCAGGTGGGCAGCAACCAGGAGGCGTACATCCTGCAGCAAGGCAACGATTTGATGGCGTCGATCAACCAGCAAGGCTCGGGGAACGTCGCCAGCATCAACCAGCGCGGCAGCAGTAACCGCGCGCAGATCGACCAGAACGGCAATAACAACAACGCGAGCATCGAACAGGCCGGCACGGGGCTGCAAAGCGCCGTCACGCAGTCAGGCAACGGTATGAGCGTTTCCATCAAGCAGTACCGCTGAAACGACCTTTGAAGTCCTCAGGAGGCATCACCATGTTCACACTCAAACCCCTCGCCGCGGCGATCCTGGCCCTGGGTTGCGCCCAGGCCATGGCCAGCAACAGCACCTCGGTGCAGACCCAGAACGGCGACGGCAACATCGCCAGCGTCGAGCAACAGCAGGCGGCCCACGCCAAGGCCAGCCAGGCCCAGCAGGGCCAGGGCAACTACGCCAGCGCCTTCCAGCAAGGCACCGACAGCCTGATGCAGCTCAACCAGGACGGCCACTACAACAGCGGCTACGCCGAACAGATCGACGAAAGCGCCAGCCATCTCTATCAAGTGCAGAGCGGCAGCTACAACACCGTGGACGCCAGCCAGTCCAGCGGCCAGGGCAACCAGGCCAGCCAGCAGCAGAACGGCGACAACAACTACACCCAGGTCTACCAGGACACCCAGAACGGCAGCCAGGCCAGCACCAGCCAGGCTGGCAACTACAACAGCGCGCGCATCCAGCAGGTGTTCGGCGGCATCAACAACAATGCGGTCATCAACCAGCACGGCGACAACCACAGCGCCCGCGCCGAGCACCTGGACCATGTGGGCGGGCAGATCAGCATCAACCAGAGCGGCGATGGCCAGATCGCCTACGGCGAACAGGGCGACGGCATCGGCGGCAAGCTGAGCATCGACCAGGGCGGCTACCAGAACGCCGCCACCGTGTGGCAGGACAGCCAGACCGGTGGTACCCAGGCCAGCGTCAGCCAGTACGGCAGCCTCAACGACGCCACCGTGGACCAGAGCTTCGGCCACGACAACACGGCCCAGGTGCAGCAGAACGGCGACACCAACACCGTCTACGCCGACCAGTTCCAGGCCACCGGCGCCACCCTGTCGCTGTACCAGAGCGGCAATGGCAACGCCCACTACACCTACCAGACCGGCAGCAACCAGTACCTGAGCGCCAGCACCAGCGGCAACGGCAACAAGATCAACGCCAACCTGTACCAGGGCAGCATGGTCGGCGGCCAGAGCGGCACCGGCCAGCGCGCCTACCTCAACCAGAACGGCAACCAGAACGTCGCCACCCTCACCCAGGATGGCGTCAGCCATGTCACCCAGCTGAACCAGACTGGCCAGGGCAACCAGGCCACCATCAAACAGGCTGACAGCTACAACGAGCTGTACTTCGACCAGAACGGCAGCGACAACATCCTGATCTCCGACCAGCGTGGCGAAAGCAACCTGGCCCAGGGCACCCAGGGTGGCAGCGGCAACAGCGCCAGCTTCGACCAGACGGGCAGCAACAACCAGGCCTACACCGCCCAGCTGTACGGCAGCGACAACCAGATCACCATCAAGCAGGCCGACAGCATGAACGTGGCGTACGTCACCCAGGGCGGCACCGCCAACACCGCCAGCGTCGACCAGGCCGGCCAGGCCCAGAGCGCCAACGTGCAGCAGTACGGCAGCGCCAACCAGGCGACCGTGTTGCAGCGCTGAACCCGGCAAGCCAAAAAACCGCAGCCCCAGGGTTGCGGTTTTTTTTGCGTGTTGCAGGCGCACCGCGTTGCACTTGGACGCCGCCTGCGGCAGCTGCTACGCGAATACGGATACCCCATGGACCGCGTCGCCTGCATCGCGGCCAAGGCCGGCTCCTACCACGAATAGTGTAGGAGCCGACTTTAGTCGCGATGCAGACGACGCCATTTCAAGACAGTTGCTCCCACAAGACAGTTGCTGCTACGGGCAGGAACCTGTAGCAGCGGCCAAAGGCCGCGTCCGGGGGCGCCGCGTTTCTGAGGGCATGGCGCCAGGAATTATTCTTCGGGGTCCTGCGGGTGGTTCTGGCTCAGGTAGCGGTCGAGGGTCTCGTTGCCGGCGCCGCTGTTGTCGCCGGCCACGGTCCACATGTGCCGCTCAATGCCCTGGGCCACCAGGTGCCCCACCGCCGCTTCGATCGCCGACAGCACGCACAGCTGCGCCGGTTCGTTGGTGGTGTAGCCCACTTCGGCTTCCAGCAGTTTCTTGAATTCGATGAACTTGAACACCCCGGCGCTGCGGCTCACCGAATAGATGGTCTTGGTGGTCATGACGTTGGCCAGCACCTGGCCGCTGCGCACGTCCACCGCGCGCAGGTTGACGGTGACCTGGTCCACCCGGTATTCACGCGACAGGTCGATGCCCAGGTAGCGCGCACCCTCGCCGCCACTGCGCACGTTGGTGTCGTAGGCGATGATGCCGCCCTCGAGCATCAGGTTGGCCGCCTGCAGGGCCGGCAGCTCGGCTGCAATGTTCTCCGGCGCGTTGGGCTTTTTCTGTGAGGCGCGGATGATCTTGCGCTCGGTCAGCAGGTTCTGCAGCCCCTCGCGCTCCAGCACCACGAACCAGCCGCTGGCCTGCATGGCGTCCATCAGCATGCTCGCCGCGCCCTGGGTGACGCTGGTGGAAAACGAACTGGCCGGGGTGGGTTTGTACTGCCCGGTCTGATCCCGGAAGCCATACACCACCGCCATCAGCCGGCCCCGTGGCCGCGGCATCTTCAGCAGGTCGTAATAGGTGGACGCCCGCGGCGTCAGCGTCGGGATGGCGGTGTCCTGTTCGGCGGACATGGGTTCGCGCAGGCCGCAGCCCTGCAGGGTGGCCATGATGGTCATGGCCAGGATCAGTTTTTTCATCACACACACTCCCCAGGTAGCCCAAGTCCCTTACTGGGAGAGGCCATTGACCTTGATTTCCGACACTTCGCCCGTGCTGCGGTCCGTCACGTTGATGCTCAGCGCGCCGTCGTTGTCGATCACGTTGACGATGAAGGCATCGGTGGACAGGCTCCCCGAATTGCCCGTGGAAATGTTGTCCAGCACCTGCCCCAGCAACCGTGACTGCAACTGGCTGGTGAAACGCTCCAGGGCCGTGCTGCCCGCAGGGGTGGACTTTTTCAGGTCCGGGTCGTCGAAGTCGTTCTGGGCCTGGGCGTTGTTGAGCAGCCAGGTGCCGTTCAGCGGGTTGCCGCCGAACGAGGGGTTGACCGGCGTGTACACCAGCTCCGTGGCGTGGGCGGCGCCCAACCCCAGCAGGCAGGACAAGGCGCAGGCGTAGCGTTTTTTATTATTCATAGTTCGTCCTTCTCCAGGTCGGTTGTGTCCTGCAACAAGGTTTCCAGCTTGCGCTGGATGATCTGCGCCTTGACCAGGTCGGCCGCCTCGGCGGCCGTGTCCTGTAATGCCACGGTGTTCGGCGGCAGGAAGCGCCGGTAGATCACGCGTTGCTGATATTCCACGGTAATCAGGCTGCCCCAGCGCGGGTCGGGGCGCTCGCGCACCACCAGGTTGAAATCCATGCGGCTGGTGGCCCGCAGGCGTTCGGTGAACGCGTAGTAGAAGTCGTGGCCCACATGGGAAATGGCGTCATCGACGATGAAGCCCATCATTTCGTCTTCCTCGTTGCCCTGCGCCGCGCCGGCCAGCGCCACCAGCAGCATCGCCATCGCCAGGCGCTTCATGGCGCCAGCCCCTTCAGCGGGCTGGCCGCTGCCGGCTGGGTAGCGCCATCGGCGGTGGCTTTCTCGGCCACGAACTGCCAGTCGCTGTAGTGCTCCATGCCGTCGAACTCCGACCATTGCGCGGCGAAGCCGGTCTGCTTGAGCGGTTGCTCCTGGGCCTGGCTGTAGATGCCGGTGATGCGCTGGTCCAGGCCCCGCAGCAGCCCCCAGTCGCTGCTGTTGGTGATCGGGTCCGGGTACAGCCGGCGCAGGTGGTGCCGCGGGCTGGGGAAGCGCTTGTCCAGCACCAGCTCATCGAGCTCCTTGGGGTACTGGGCCAGCCCCGGCGAGGCGCGGTAGTAGCTGCGCAGCGCCTCGGCGTACTGGGTGCCCACCCACAGCAGTTCGCGTTCGTGGGCGCGGCGCGCCAGGGTCGACCACAGCTGGCAGGTGCTGGCCAGGCTGGCGCCCATGATCGCGATCAACACCAGCACGCCCAGGTAGGTGAACCCGGCAGCGGCGGCCTTACCACTGAGTGTACGGGCTGCCATCGCGCGACCTCCCGTCTGCAGCGCTTTTCACGTCTGCCACGCCGCCGGCTACGCCGGCCGGCGGCGGCACCAGCACCCACTGGTCGTTGCGCTCGGTAATGGGGTCCACCGGCGCGTTGCGCAGGTAACGCTGCTCCACCAACTGGTCCAGGGAGTCGGGGTAATGCCCGGTGTCGCCGTAGTAGTGGTCCAGCGCCTCGCGCATGGCCGACAGGCTCTGGCGCAGGGTGGTCTCCTTCGAGGCTTCCAGGCTGTTGAAGTAGCGCGGCAGCGCAATGGTCATCAAGGTGGCGATGATGGCCATCACCACCATCAGCTCAATCAGGGTAAAACCCGTTTGCCGGCGCATAGGTTCACCACTCCCGGTAGGGGATGCCGTTGAGGCCAGTGCCGCGCGCCTGGGAGTAAACGTCGAAGACGTCCTCGCCGTCGCGCGGGTTGTCGGCCGAACTGTCGTAGCTGCGCAGGCCCCAGCCGCCGTTGTCGTCATGCTTGCTGCTGGCGAACGGGTCGCGGGGGATGCGCCGCAGGAAATAGAACTTGCCGCCCTTGGCGCTACGCACGTCGCGCACGCCGTCCACCAGCACCGCCAGGTTGGGCGGGTAGCCGTTGCTGTCCAGGGACTTCTCCAGGTAGCCGGCGTCATAGGCGCGCTTGTAGGCGTCGATGCCGTCGCGGATCTGGTACAGGGCGTTTTTCAGGTCCTGTTCCTTGCCGCGCCGCACCAGGGTCTCGGTGAGCGGCGCGGCCATGCCGGCCAACAGGCCGATCAGGGCCAGGGTGACCACCACCTCGATCAGGGTGAAACCGCCCGCCGCGCGTTTCATGGCTCAGGGCCTCTCGCTGGCGGGCGCCGGCACGGTCACTGCCACCGGGGTGGCGGCGCTGGGCGCTGGCAAGGCCCGCGGCTGTTCGGCGCTCTGCATCGAGCGGTCCGGGGCCTGCACGTGCATGCTGGTCTCGGTGCCGGTGGAGAACTCCATGTCCGACGGGCTCTGGTACGGCAGGTTGCGCACGATGCGCGGGGTGATCGACAGCACCAGCTCGGACTTGGCGAAGGTGTCCTTGTTGCTGCCGAACAGCCGGCCGATGCCGGGAATGTCGCCCAGGCCGGGGATTTTATTGCCGGTGTCGGCGTGGTCATTGCGCACCAGGCCGGCCAGCACCTGGGTCTCGCCGTCGTGCAGGCGCAGGGTGGTCTGGGCGTTGCGGGTGTCCACCTGGACCGGGATGGTGCCCTGGCGGGTGGGTTCCAGCGGCGTGGCGTTGCTGACTTCCAGGGCGATCTTGATCGCCACTTCGTTGTTCAGGTGCACGATGGGCTGCACCTCCAGCTTCAAGCCCACGTCCAGGTAGGTGACGCTTTCGGTGATCACCGGGCCCTGGGTGGACGGCACCGAGGTGGCGCTGATGATCGGCACGCGCTGGCCAATGTGGATGCGCGCCTGCTCGCGGTTGCTGACGCGGATCACGGGGCTGGCCAGGGTGTTGACGCCGTTGTCCTGGGCGTTGATTTTCAGCTGCGGCGACGGCGCGATGGAGATGCGCCCGGCGTTGATGCCGCGCAGCTGGGACAGCACGCTCACCGCGCTGCCGTCGCCGTTGATCACGCCGAAGGTGCTGGGCCATTGCAGGCCCAGGTCGAGAATGCGCTGGCGGGCCACTTCCATCACTTCCACCTCCAGCACCACCTCGGGGTTGGACTGGTCCTGGGCCTGCAGCAGCTTCTCGGCCATGCGCACGGCGTCCTCGGTGTCGCGCATGGTCAGGGTGTTGAGGCGTTCGTCGACGAACACGTCGCGGGTCTTGAGCATGGTCTTGACCATGTTCAGCGCGGTGTTGGCGTCGATGTTAGTCAGGTAGAAGGTGCGCATCACCAGCTCCTGGTAATCCTTGACCTTCTGCGGCGAGTCGGGGTAGATCAGCAGGGTGTTCTCGTTCACCACCTTCTGGTGCAGCTGGTTCTGCGACAGCAGCATCTGCACCGCGTCCTCGATGCGCACGTCACGCACGAAGATGGTGGCGCGCAGGTCGGGGCGCAGGTCCTTGTCGAAGATGAAGTTGAGGCCGGCCACCTGGGACAGCACCTCGAAGATCGACTTGATGTTGGCGTCGCGAAACTCCAGGGTCACCGGCCGGTCCAGGCGCGTGCGCAGCTGCGGGTAGGTGATCTCGGTGCGGCTCTGCACCAGCTGGATCTGGCTGCGCAGCTCCAGCGCGCCTTCGTTGCGCGGGTCCAGTTCGAGGATCTGGCGCACCTGCCGGTCAGCGGTGAACACGTCGCCGCGGCGCAGGTCGCCACGGGCCAGCTCGAGTTTCTCGTCCAGGGTGCGCAGGTAGTCCAGCTGGTTGAGGGCGTCCTTGGCGCGACCGTTGGCGGGCTCGATGTTCAGCACCCGGCCGTAGGCCTGGCGGGCGCTGGCCACGTCATGGTCGGCGCGGGCGACGTCGCCCTGGTGCATCAATTCCTTCACCGAACGCACGCGGCCGTTGCTCAGGGCCAGGTGCAGCTGGGTGTCGCGCGGGTTGGCGCGCAGGCCCTCCTCGATCCGGGCAAGGCCGGCTTCGTATTGGCCGTGCTCGATCAGGTCGTTGCCTTCCTGGTTGGCCACTTTGGCGCTGCTGCAGGCGGCCAGGGCCACACACAGGGCGAGACTGCTGAGCATCAAGCGAGGTGCGTTCATGGGTTACTCCCCACAGACAAGGTCTGGGTCAAATGCAACGGCAGATAGACCAGGCTCAAGGCCTTGTCGTTAATGCTCTCGATCCGCCAGGTGTCGTCGATCACATCTCCCTTGCGCACGACGTAGAGTTTTTCGCCGTTCTGCAGGAACACCTGCAGGTCACGGCTATCGGCCAGCCGGCCGATGAATTGGAACGGCAGCGGCGGCGCGCTGGGGGGCAGCGGCGCCTGTTGCTGTTGTTGCAGCGCGGCCAATTGCTCGGCGGTGGGCGCCGGCGGCACCACGGCCCAAGTCTGGGCGGCGAACAGGTCGGCGCCCGGCGCCAGGTCGCGCAGCGGCGCGGGGGCGGTGGCGACGGCACGGCTGGCGGTGGCCGGCGCCCGTTGCGCCGCCGGCGCCAGGTCGTCCTGGCGCGGGAACAGCTCGGGGTACCCGGCCAGGCCGGCGGCCACGGCCAGGAACGCGCCCCAGCCCAGGATGCGGGAGGTATTCATCATGACCTCGACAGGTAGAGGGTCATGCGGATCCTTCCGCTCAGGTCGGTTTCGCCGATGCGCTTGCGCTGCAGCTCAAGGTCTTCCACCACCACCGCTGGCAACTGGCCCAGCAGCGCGTGCAGGAAGCGCCGCAGCTGCGGGTAGCTGCCGCGCACCGGCAGCAGGATCTGGTAGCGCGCCAGGTGGGTCTTGGGGTCGATGCCCAGGGCGTAATCGCCGCGGGCCAGGGTGATGTGCTCCTCGGCGGCCAGGGCGTACAGCTTGTCGATGGCCACCGTGGCTTCGGGCTGCGCCGGCAGGCGGCGATGGAACTCGTCCAGCTGGCGCTGGGGCACCACGGGCACGGTGGCGCTGCCCTGCTCCACCCGCGCCAGCAGGTCATCGGCCTGGCGGGTCTGCTCGCGCAGCTGGGCCAGGGCCTGCCAGCCCGGCACCAGGGTCAGCGCCCCGTAGGCGCCCACCACCAGCAACAGCACGACCGCGCCCAGGCCTGCCAGGCCCATGCCGCGCAGGTGCTCGTGGACAATCAATCTAGAGAGCGCCATCGCCGATCTCCCAGGTGGCCGAGAGGTTGAACTGCACCGGGTGCTCGGGGGCCTCGGTGTCAATCTCGTGGTTGAGCAGCGACACGTCGCGCAGCTCGTCGCTGGCTTCGAGCTGGCGGTGGAACGCCAGCATCGCTTCCAGGTTGCGGGCCTGGGCGGTGATGCGCAGCTGGCCCTTGCGCGCGTCGGGGGTCAGGCTCAACAGCGCCACGTCGCCCCGGGGCAGCGCCTCGAGCATGGCGAACAGGCGCTCCCATGGGCGGCGCAGCTGCTGCGACACCTTGCGCATCTCGGCCAGGTTTTGTTCCTGTTCGCGCAGTTGCGCCGGGGTGAGGCTGCTCTTCAGGCTGGCGGCGGTGTCGTCGCCCAGTTGCTGGCGGGCCCGGTGCAACTGCTGTTGCTGCTCGCGGGCCAGGCCGTCGAGCGCATGGCTGGCCAGCGCGCAGCCCAGGCCCAGGGCGATGGCCAGGCCCAGCAGGCACCAGCCCAGGCCGGCGAAGCGTGGGTGGGGTTGGAAGTCCAGGTTCAGGGCGCGCATGTCAGGCCACCGCCCGCGCCATGACGTACAAGCCGTCACGGGCGTCCACGGGGCTGTCGAGCTGGCCGCACAGCTGTACATCCGGCAGTTGCGGCGGCGTGTCCAGGCGGCCGGGGGCATGCAGCAACAGCTGCGGCGCGGCGTCGGCCAGCAGCTGGGTTTCGCGGCCAATCAAGGCCGCCAGGGCGGCGTCGGTGTCGGCGCTGCCCACCGAACGCACGCTGACCAGGCGCCGCTGGCGCACCGTCAGCAGCACGCTGCGCTGGGGCTCGGCCAGCACGAACAGGAAATCATCGCCGGCCTGCGGGCGCACGAAGCGGTTTAACGCCGCCATCAGGTACGGCTGCACGGCCACCAGCCGCAGCCGCCGGGCCTTCGCCATCTGCCGCAGCTGCGCCAGCAGCGCCTGGGGCATGGCGCAGGCCAGGCGGTCGTGGCCCGCCGGTGCGGCGTTAATCGCCAGGCTCCAGGGCTGGCCAGGGGCGCCGTACAGGTCTTCCAGGCACGCGTGGGTAAAGGCCGCCAGCTCTGCCGGGTGCTGGATCTGGTCACTCCAGGGCACCCGGCAGAACCGGCACGCCTGGGCCGACAGCAGCACGTGCAGCCTGGCGCGCGCCGGGGCGTGCTCGGCCAGCAGGCGTTGCAGGGTGTCCAGGGCCACGCCCCAGGCGCCGGGGCCTTCGTCGATGCAGCCGACGCTGCCCAGCCAGCGCAACTGGCCGCCACTGCGCACGCCCAGGCCGACGCTGCTGGCGCCGAGCACGGCAATCACTTGATCACGCGACAAAAGTGACACGATTGATCTCCTCCAGCGTGGTGCGGCCTTCGCAGACCAGTTCCAGCGCCGATTCGCGCAGCAGGCGCAGGCCGCGGCTGCAGGCCAGGGCCTTGATGCGGGCGATGGGTTGGCGTTCGACGATCATCTGCCGCAGCTCGTCGTCCAGGTGCAGCAGTTCGGCGATGGCGGTACGGCCGCGGTAGCCGGTGCCCCGGCAGTGGCCGCAGCCCTTGCCGTGGACGAAGTGGTAATGGCCGACCCGGGCCGGGTCCAGGCCCGAGGCCTGCAACAGTTCGTCGCTGGGGCTGACTGGCGCACTGCAATGGCTGCACACCAGGCGAATCAGGCGCTGGGCCAGCACCGCGTTGAGCGCCGAGACCAGGCTGTAGGGGTCGATGTCCATCTGGGTGAAGCGGCCGATCACGTCGAACACGTTGTTGGCGTGGATGGTGGTGAACACCAGGTGGCCGGTGAGCGCCGACTGCACGGCGATCTGCGCGGTGTCGGGGTCGCGGATCTCGCCCACCATGATCTTGTCCGGGTCGTGGCGCAGGATCGAGCGCAGGCCGCGGGCGAAGGTCAGGCCCTTCTTCTCGTTGACCGGGATCTGCAGCACGCCGGGCAGCTGGTATTCCACCGGGTCTTCGATGGTAATGATCTTGTCCACGCCGTGGTTGATCTCGGTGATCATGGCGTACAGGGTGGTGGTCTTGCCGCTGCCGGTGGGGCCGGTCACCAGCACCATGCCATAGGGTTCGGCGGCCAGCCGGCGCAGGCTGTGCAGGGTGTGGTCGGCAAAGCCCAGGGCCTGCAGTTGCACGCCGCTGACCTTGTCGCTGAGGTCCTGCTTGTCCAGCACCCGCAGCACCGCGTCCTCGCCGAAGATGCTGGGCATGATGGAGATGCGGAAATCGATCTGGCGGCCGTTGATGCCGACCTTGAAGCGGCCGTCCTGGGGCACGCGTTTCTCGCCGATGTCCAGCTCGGCCATGACCTTGACCCGCGAGATCACCTGCTCGGCGAACTCGGTGCCCTGGATTTTGCTGATGTTGTTGAGCACGCCGTCGATGCGGTATTTGATCGCAAGGCCCGTGCCGGTAGTGCCCAGGTGAATGTCGCTGGCGTGCATTTTCAGCGCGTCGTACAGGGTGGAGTTGACCAGCTTGACCACCACGCTGGCGTCTTCGCTGATGCTGGCCAGGGACAGGCTGTGCAGGCTGTCGTTGCTGGCGCCCGCCTCGGCCTGGGCGTCCAGCGCGTCCACCGCGTGGAAGCTTTCCTCGTGCCGCGCCAGGTAGGCCTTGAGGTCATCGGCCTGGGCCAGGTACAGCGGCGCGCCGCGCAGGGCCTCGTCGATCCAGCTCAGGCGCGCCGGGTCGAAGGGGTCGGCGAACACGCCTATCAGTTGATCGCCCAGGTGCAGCAGCACGAACTCGCGCTTGATGGCCTGGGCCAGGCTGATGCGCTCGAACGCCGGGGTGGCGGCGAACAGGCTGTCAGTGGCCAGCACCGGGTAATGCAGGGTCTGCCCCAGGCAGTCGACGAAGGCGGCGCCGGGCAGTTCGGTCAAGGTGTGCAGGGTGTGCAGCATGCGCTCGCCGGAATGGGCGGCGTCGGCCCTGGCCTGGGCCAGTTGTTCACGGCTGAATCGAGTCGGTGCGGGCGCCGGCAACGGCGGCTCCACGGCAAGGGACAAACGTTCCATGACCTGCTCTCCAACGCCCGGGGCCCATGGCCCGCTCAACGCGTCGGGGCATGCGGCCTAGGCCGGAACGTCCGAGCGCGTCACTAATCCCCGGTGAGCAATTGTCCGTCGTCCGATGCCAGGTCCAGCGCGCCATGGCGGCGGCGATCCCCCAGCACCCAACTGCCGTCATACAACTGCAGCGGGAAACTCTCGTTCTTGCTCTGGCGGCGTTCGACGAACCCTTCGGACATGGTCACCCCCGCTTTGGGCTCGCGCTTGAAACCGACCAGGTCGCACACGGCTCGCGCCAGTTCCGCCAGGGGGAAGGGTTTGAACAGGATGTGGCTGACCCCCAGGTCGCGGGCCCGCTCACAGACCTCGGCGGTCGGGTGAGCGGTGATCAGCACGAAATGACATTTCCTGTCCTGGCGGACGGCATCGAGTACCTGAAAGCCTTCCATGTCGGGCAAGCGGTAATCGAGCACCATCACATCGGGGGCGAAGGATGCAGCCAGGCTGATGGCCCTGGCCCCGTCATGGGCTACACGGACGTCCAGGCCTTGCGCCTGGAGGTAGACTTCCAGGTTCTGCGCAAGGATCTGTTCATCTTCGACAACCAGTACTTTGTTAACCAAGGTCGACTCCGTGAAACTTCAGGTCGTGTGACCGGTCGAAGCGCGCCCTTGATAAGGCTTGAGCACACTTCATGCCAGACATGATGACGTTTTTTACCGCGCTAACCCGTTGATTCAACAAGCGTTTATTTTCGCCTCTGGGTGCTTCCCCCACATGTGGGGAAGACCTGAGTGATGGCCATATGATATTCCCCATTAGTGGGGGCAATCCTCAGACAAAATAGACCTGTCCGCGCAGGGCATCGGAAAAACTTCGACCAGAGGCCCGCCCCTGGCGTTCGATCGCGCTATCACGCTACGTCGGCGCTCGCGGTTCAGGCTGCTGAGAGTCTCGACCTCGCGCACCAGGGGCGCAGGTTCGGTGAGCCCGTAGAAGCCGATCCACTGGGGCTTGTCGCCATCACCGACGAGGATCAGCGGCAACGCCTCGTCCATGCCCAGCGGCCGGCCCACCAGGCCCTGCACCGTCGCCTGCACGGCCCGCGGCTCGCCGGTCAGCCAGCGCCAACCGGGGCCGGCGCCGAATTGCCGGGCGTAGGCGGCCAGCGCCGGCGGGTCATCGCGCCAGGGGTCAAGGCTCAGGGACAGCAGTTGCACGTCGCGGCCCACGCGCCCGCCCAGGGCCTGCTGCAACTGCGTCATCACCTGGGGCACCTGGGCGCAGGGGCCGCTGCATTGGCTGTAGACGAAACCCAGCACCACGATCTTGTGGGGCATCAGGTCGCGCCCCAGGTTCACCCGCTGGCCGGCCTGGTCCACCAGGGGCACGTCGGCGAAGTTGACCCGGGTATTCTCCAGGCGCTGGCCGGGGGCGCAGGCGCCCGCCAGCACGCACACACTCAATAACCATGACACCGGCCCCCGGGACATGTCGCACCTCATCTGCAATGGCACCCGACGCAATCGTTTACGCAATCGCCATGCCAGCCAAACTGCCTTTGGTTTTCAACCACTTGCGAATACATGTTGAAGCGTTGGGGCATATGCCCCACCCGCTTCCCCAGTTTCAGTCCTGGGCCAGGCCCTGCAGCCGCCGGTACTGGCGCAGCACGCTGGGCACGTAGCGCTGGGTCTCGGCGTACGGCGGTATCACCCGGCCGTGGCTGAGCACCGCTTCGGGGCCGGCGTTATAGGCGGCCACGGCCAGAGCCACGTCGTTGTCGAACAGCGTCATCAATTGCTTGAGGTAGCGGGCGCCGCCGCGGATGTTCGCCGCCGGGTCGTAGACGTCCGCCACGCCCATCTCCCGCGCGGTCTGGGGCATGAGCTGCATCAGCCCGCCGGCGCCCTTGGGCGAGCGGGCGTTGGGGTTGTAGTGGGACTCGGTGTCGATCACCGCGTGCAGCAAGGCCGCCGGCAACTGGTTGGCCAGCGCGGCCGCCTGCACGGCTTCGGCAAACGGCGGGCTGGCGATCATCTGCGGCAAGGCACTGCTCGCCACGGGCGCGGCGCCGGCCACGGCGGCGGGCTCGTGGATCACCCGTTCGTAATGGCGCCCGGGGCGCAGCACGTTGGACAGCACATAACCGCCCTGGGCATCGCGGGACACGTACATATCGGCCTGGGCCGCGCCGCTCATGGCCAGGCCGGCCATTAACAGCGTGATGGTGGTTCGCATGGTCGTTCTCCCCTGCTCCGCCCCCCGAAAGTTGGGGGTTATGCCCCAGTGGCAGCGGTTGCAGAGGGGGTACGCAAGGGCCGTGCCCGTTTTACAACTAGCTGATATTAAAAGGGTTTACTCATGGCAAGGGGCGTTTGCATGGCAATTGCATCACCCCAGCACCGGTATCCATCCCCACGAGGTCATCATGAAACAGACAAGCCTGCGTGCCCGCGCACGCCACCGCGGCTTCACCCTGCTGGAACTGCTGGTCGTGCTGGTGGTGCTGGGCCTGCTGGCCGGCATCGTCGCACCCAAATACTTCGCCCAACTGGGGCGCTCGGAAACCAAGGTGGCCAAGGCGCAGATCGAGGGCCTGGGCAAGGCCCTGGACCTGTACCGGCTGGAAGTGGGCCACTACCCCTCCACCGAACAGGGCCTTCAGGCGCTGGTGACGGCGCCCCCGGAGGAAAGCCACTGGACTGGGCCCTACTTGCAGAAAAAGCTGCCCCAGGACCCCTGGGGCCGCAACTACATCTACCGCTACCCCGGCGAAAACAGCGAATACGACCTGATGTCCCTGGGCAAGGACGGCCAACCCGGTGGCGAGGGTGAAAACGCCGAAGTCACTAACTGGCAATAGCGAGGGCCTGCCATGCGCTTTCAACTCAAGGCCCTGAGCAAGGGCGCGGTGGTATCCCTGGCGGTGGAAGCCAACGCCGCCGCCGACGCCCGGCGCATCGCCGAAGACCAGGGCCTGCGCGTGGTGAGCGTGCGCGCCGAGCACGGCTGGCGGCGCTGGCGGCCCCAGGGCCGGGAGACCTTCAACCTGGTGCTGTTCAGCCAGGAACTGAGCACCCTGCTCAACGCCGGGCTGCCGCTGATTGACGCCCTGGAAAGCCTGGCGGAAAAAGAAGCCGGCGCCCAGGCACGCAAGACCCTGGAGGAAGTGGTGCGCCTGTTATATGAAGGCAAATCCTTCTCCCTGGCCTTGAGCCAACTGCCGACGGTATTCCCCGCGCTGTACGTGGCGCTGGTGCAATCGAGCGAAAAGACCGGCGCGGTCAGCGACGCCCTCACCCGCTATGTGTCCTACCGGCAGCGCATGGACCTGGTGCGGCAGAAGATCGTCAGCGCCTCGATCTACCCGCTGCTGCTGTTGATTGTCGGCGGCGGCGTGGTGCTGTTCCTGATGGGCTACGTGGTGCCGCGCTTCAGCCTGGTGTTCGAAGGCCTGGGCGACAACCTGCCGTGGCTGTCCCAGGTGCTGATGAATACCGGCATGTTCCTGCACGCCCACCAGGGCGAGTTTTGCCTGGCGCTGGCAGCGCTGGTGGTGGTCGGGGCGCTGGGCCAGCGCCAGCCAGCCGTGCGGCGCGCACTGGGGCGCTTGCTGGAGCAGGTGCCGGCGGTGCACCAGCGCATCGTCATGTATGAACTGGCGCGCTTCTACCGCTCGCTGGGCATCCTGCTGCAAGGCGGCATCCCCATCCTCACCGCCATGGACATGGCCCGCGGCCTGCTGACCGCGCAGTCGTCCCGGCGCCTGGACCAGGCGGCGGCACGGGTGCGCGAGGGCCAGGCGTTGTCTACCGCGCTGGAAGCCAACCAGCTGGTGACGCCGGTGTCACTGCGGCTGCTGCGCGCGGGGGAACAGTCAGGCAATGTGGGGCAGATGATGGAACGCAGCGCGGACTTCTACGACGAAGAGGTGGGCCGCTGGATCGAGTGGTTCGTGCGCTTGTTCGAGCCGTTGCTGATGACCTTCATCGGGCTGCTGATCGGGGTGATCGTGATCTTGATGTATATCCCGATATTCGAGTTGGCTTCGAGTATTCATTGACCCGTAGCAGCGGCCGCGAGGCCGCGTCATAGGCACCGCGTTGGCCCTGACGCGGCCTGGCGGCCACTGCTACAGGGATGTGGGTCACTTCGTATCGGGGTAGTCCCGTCCTCTTGTGCAAACCAGAGCGTCTCGCGTTCGTAAAAAGTCTTCATCGGCGCAAGCCAGTTCTGCAAATGACGACCACGACGGGTGCAGGTCTGGAACATCAGGCTCATGACCCGAATCCTCCAGCGGTCTACCAAAGTCCAGGATTTCGTTCTTCAATGACATCAAAACCTCTTGAATGAATATCCCGCCCATTTTGTAACCGGGGAGAATTCACGGGCAATGCGTCAATCCATTACAAATCATTGCACCTTCCTGATCGCCGGCAGGTTCCAGCCGTAGCGCAGCGACAGCATCCGCAGCGCCGTGCACAGGCCGATGCCCAGCCACGCGCTGAGGTGCGGGTCCAGCCAGGTGAGTTCGCCGCACAGCTGCACCAGCGCGCACAGCAGCGCCGCCGAGGCGTAGATGTCCTTGCTGAGGATGACCGGCACGCGGCCCAGCAGCACGTCACGCAGGATGCCGCCGCCGACGGCACTGACCACGCCGAGCAGAATCGCCAGTTCGATGTCCGGCACCAGGGTGTAGGCCTTGTGCACGCCGAAGGCGGCGAAGAAACCCAGGCCGATGGCGTCGAAGAACAGCGTGGGCTGGGCCAGGCGCAGCAGTTGGGTCTGCAGGCAGCCGGCCAGGGCCACGGCCAGGCCCACCACGGCCAGGTAGGCCAGGTTGGTGAGGCCGGCCGGTGGCAGCGCCCCCAGGCACAGGTCGCGGATCACCCCGCCGCCACAGGCGGTGACGAAGGCGATGACCACCACGCCGAACAGGTCCAGGCGCCGGTCGATGGCGGCCAGCGCGCCGCTCAGGGCGAAGACGAAGGTGCCCAGCAGATCGATGTACCAGAATGCTTCAAAGCCCATGCTCGTTCCTTGAATCGGCGATGGGCGCCATGGTGCCAGAAAACCCGCCGGCTGCCCCTGAGCCATTCTCAAGCCGTTGCGCAACGCTGCGCGCCGCGAGCTGCACTTCCAGGCCATCGGCCAGGCGGTAGACGCCGGCCATGACACCGCCACTGGGGTCGTTGAGCACCTTGAACCACGCCTGGTCGAAGGCCGCACCGAGGTTCTTGCGCAGCTGCGCCTCGGTGTCGGGCCGCTCGCCGGCATGGGCGATGGCGCGAATGCCGGCCATGCCCAGGGAGATCAGCGGCCCGGCAATCTTGCCGGCCACGGCGGCGGCGAAGCTGCCGGCGCCACGGGTGGTCATCTGGCCTTGCAGCTTGGTGTTGGTGGCCTTGGCCACGTCGGCCAGGCCTTCGGGCGACGCTTCGGCGCCTGCGCGCAGGCGCTGCAACATCGCCGCATAGGCCGGAACCTTGGTGGTGGGCACCACATGGGTGAGCTGCTGCAGGTTGGCGCCCTCCAGCACGCCGATGCCCTCCAGGTGCTGGGCGAACTGCTGGTTGGGCAGCTTGTACTGCTCGGCGATGGCCAGCACCTGGGTGGTCATCAGCTGCACATAGAAGTCAGTGGCCTGCACGGCGATGGCGTTGGGCTCGATCTCCACCGCCACCGGGGCCAGCACTCGGCGGTGATACTGGTCCTGCAGGTAGGCTTCCAGGCGCTTGGCCGAGGCGTCCGGGTCGGTCTTGCTGCCGCTCAGGGTGTACCAGGTCACGCGCATGGACAGCCATTCCTGGGTCCAGTAGCTGTCGAACCAAGGAATGAACACCTCCTCGGTCTGTTCATAGACGCGCTGGCGCCAGTGCTCCATGGAGCCGCGGGCGAACACCCGGGCCTGCTCGCGGGCGTCGCTGGAGCCGCGCAGGATTTGCGCGTCCACCTGCTGCCAGGTGGCCGGGCTGACCGGCGGCGCCTGCAACGCCAGGCGCCCGCCGGCGCAGGCCGCCAGCAGCAGGACAAGGGCAACGACCAATGCACGCAGGGCCACCACCGCAGCTCCGTATCGGTTCGGGTACAAGGGGTTCTGTTCAGTATAGGGTGGCGCCGGGCCGAACATGGTCGCCGTTACCATCGGGATACGTCGAAGCGGCCAGACAGTGTTATGGTTTTGAGAAAGCGCCTGCCTGGCCCCAGCAATGATCAAGTCCCGTACCTTGTTTGCCCGCCTGTTCACCGTCTCCCTCGGTGCGATCTTCCTTGCCCATGCCCTGACCTATATCTGGATCGTGCACTACCGCATCCCGCCCCCGCCGCGCCTGGGGGTCACGCCGCAGACCGAGACCCCGGCCCTGGCGCTGGCGGCCAGCTCCCACTACCTGCTGGTGTGGCCCAAGGCGATGCTGGCGTTCCAGGGCCTGGCGCTGGTGGGCATCGCCTGGTACATCAGCCGCTCCCTGACCCGCCCGCTCAAGCGCTTCAGCCAGGCCGCCGAACGCCTGGGCGACGACCTCGACAGCCAGCCACTGGCCGAAACCGGCAGCGTCGAGGCGCGCCACGTGGCGGGGCTGTTGAACCGCATGCAGCAGGCCATCCGCGACAAGTTCGACGAGCGCCGGCGCATGCTCGGCGCCGTGTCCCACGACCTGCGCACGCCGCTGTCGCGGCTCAAGCTGCGCTTGACCCTGGTGGACGACCCTAAGCTGGTGGCCGACATCACCCAGGACATCGACGCCATCGTGAAAGTGCTGGATGCCACCCAGCACTACCTCCACGACAAGCCCCCGTCCTGACACCGTCTCCGAAGCCGCTGCCGCAGGCTGCGCTGGCCCTTTTTCACGCTGCAGAACTTCAGCGCACGCGGGGCCCAGCGCAGCCTGGCGGCAGCGGCTACGCGAAATCCTTTGCACACCGTACCGTCACGGGCCCCGACGCCGCCTGGCGGCAGCTGCTACAGTTAGGGCAACACCTCTTGTGGGGAAAATGCCATGCGTTACAACCTCTTCGCGCGCCAAAGCAATGAAATAATCCTGATCGCCAGAATTTTGTTGATGATTCTGTTCCTGCTGACCGGCTGGGCCAAGCTCACCGGGTTTGCCGGCACGGTCAGCTACATGGCCTCCCTCGGCGCGCCCGTGCCGGAGGTGGCGGCGGCCATCGCGGTGCTCATGGAGTTCTTCGTCGGCATCCTGTTGGTGCTGGGCTTCTACACCCGTCCGCTGGCCGCGCTGATGGCGCTGTTCGTGCTGGGCACGGCGCTGCTCGGCCACCCGTTCTGGAACATGGAAGGCGCCGAACGCATGGCCAACCAGATCAACTTCTTCAAGAACATCGCCATCATCGGCGGCCTGTTGCTGCTGGTGGTCACCGGCCCTGGGCGCTACTCGGTGGACGGCCACTGACCGGCGTGCAAAAAACGCAGGTTGAAAGTGCCAAAACAGCAATATTGGTAATCGGAAGCGCTGCTTAGACTGCCCGCATCGTCACTGACTGCGGAGCCACCTCATGAGCGCCCTCCTCGCGCCCCTTCCCACCCTACTGCCCGAACCGGTGCGGCCAGCCGCCGCGCCAGGCCCGGCGGCCTTCGGCCTGCGCATCGCCACCGGGCTGGTGGGCGTGCTGCTGGCCGTGCTGGTGTCGGGCTTCAACGACGGCGTCACCAAGTTCGCCATGGCCGACATTCGCGGCGCCATGGGCATCGGCCTGGATGAGGCCAGCTGGTTGCTGGCCAGCTACGCGGCGACATCGGTGGCCGCCATGGCCTTCGCACCCTGGTGCGCCGCCACCTTCACCTTGCGCCGCTTCACCCTGTGGGCCATGGGCGCCTTCGTGCTGCTGGGCCTGCTGTGCCCGCTGGCGCCCAACTACCCGAGCCTGTTGCTGCTGCGCACCCTCCAGGGTTTTGCCGGCGGCGCCCTGCCGCCGATGCTGATGTCGGTGGCCCTGCGCTTCCTGCCGCCGGGCATCAAGCTCTATGGCCTGGGCGGCTACGCCCTGACCGCCACTTTCGGGCCCAGCTTCGGCCTGCCGTTGGCCGCCTGGGCGGTGGAGTACCTGGGCTGGCGCTGGGCGTTCTGGCAGGTCATCCCCACCACCCTGCTGGCCATGGCCGCCGTGGCCTGGGGCCTGCCCCAGGACCCGCTGCGCCTGGAACGCCTGCGCCAACTGGACTGGCGCGGCCTGCTGCTGGGCCTGCCCGGGCTGATCCTGCTGGTGCTGGGCCTGGAACAGGGCGAGCGCCTGGCCTGGTTCGCCTCCAGCCTGATCCGCGCCCTGGTGGGCGGTGGCCTGGGCCTGCTGGTGCTGTTCTTCATCAATGAATGGTTCCACCCACTGCCGTTCTTCAAGGTGCAGATGCTGCGCCTGCGTAACCTCAGCCATGCGCTGGTCACCCTGGGCGGCGTGCTGTTCGTGCTGCTGGCGGTGATCATTATCCCGGCCAACTACCTGGCCGGCGTGCAGGGCTACCGGCCGCTGCAGACCGCGCCGGTGCTGCTGTGGGTGGCGCTGCCGCAACTGGTCTCGCTGCCGCTGGTGGTGGCCTTGCTCAACAACCGCGTGGTGGATTGCCGCTGGGTGCTGGCCGCCGGCCTGGGGCTGATGGCGCTGGTGTGTTTGCTCGGCTCGCAGCTCACGGTGGCCTGGCACCGCGGCGACTTCTACCCCTTGCAGATGATCCAGATCATCGCCCAGCCCATGGCCGTGATCCCGCTGCTGATGCTGGCCACCGGCGGCCTGCAACCGGCGGACGGGCCGTTCGCCTCGGCCTGGTTCAACACGGTCAAGGGCTTCGCCGCGGTGGCCGCCGGCAGCACGCTGGAAACCCTGAGCCTGCACCGCCTGCACCTGCACTCGACGATGCTGGTGGACCGCCTGGGCAACCTATGGCCGGGCGCCACCGGCACCGAGCTGGCCGCGCGCCTGCACCGCCAGGCCGAAGTGCTCACCGCCGCCGACCTGTACCGGGCCATGGGCCTGCTGGCGCTGCTGCTGATTGTGCTGATCCCGATACTGCCGACGCGTGTCTACCCGCCACGCGCCGCTTCCTGAACCTTGCGTGGACATTGATCATGACTGAAATCACCTCCCGAAAACCCCTGGCCGCCCTGTTGGCGGGTGGCGCCTTGCTGGCTGCCGGCGCCGGCTACCTGCTGTGCGACCACGACCCTGTGCAGCGCACTGACGACGCCTTCGTGCAGGCTGACCTGATGCTGGTTGCACCCAAGGTAGCGGGCATCGTCGACCGCGTGCTGGTGGACGACAACCAGGCCGTCAGCGCCGGCCAGCCGCTGGTGCACATCGACGACCGCGACTACCGCAACGCCCTGCAAGCCGCGCAGGCGGCCCTGACCGCCGCCCAGGCGCGCGCCGAGGACGCCCGGGCGACGCTGCTGCGCCAGCAGGCCATGGTTGACCAGGCGCGCGCGGTGCTGGACGCCGACAGCGCCCAGGTGACCTTTGCCGAGCACGAACAGCAGCGCTACCAGGCCCTGGCCGGCCAGGGCGCGGGCACCGTGCAGCGCTTCCAGCAGGCCCAGGCGCGCCTGCGCAGCGTGCGCGCCGTGGCTGCCGAACACCGCGCGGCTGTGGCCGCCGTGCTCAAGCAGACCGACGTGCTGCAGGCCCAGCAGGCCACGGCCCAGGCCCTGGTGCGACAAGCGCAAAGCCAGGTAGAACGGGCGCAACTGGACCTCAGCTACACCGACCTGCGCGCCCCCCAGGCCGGCGAAGTGGGCCGGCGCAGCGTGCGCGTGGGCAGCTACGTCAAGCCAGGCGACCCGCTGCTGGCCGTGGTGCCGCGCAGCCAGGCCTATGTAGTGGCCAACTTCCAGGAAAACCAGCTCACCGAGGTGGTGCCCGGCCAGCGCGCCGACATTGCCGTGGACACCTTCCCCGGCCACGCCCTGCACGGCCACGTCGACAGCATCGCCCCGGCCACCGGCGTGACGTTCGCCGCCATTGCCCCGGACAACGCCACCGGCAACTTCACCAAGGTGGTGCAACGCATCCCGGTGAAAATCGTCCTCGATGCCGACCAACCGCTGGCCCAGCGCCTGCGGGTGGGCATGTCAGTGGAAGCTCGCATCGACACCGGCGACACACAAGCCAAGGTAGGTGCCCGATGAGCCGTCCTTCGCTTGCCCTGCTGGTACTGGTGACGGTGCTGCAAGGCTGCACCCAGGGCCCGGACTTCAAGCGCCCGGCGGCGGATTTGCCGCAACACTGGCGCACCGCCGAAGGCGAAGTCGACCTGCACTGGTGGGACAGCTTCAACGACCCGCAGCTGTCGGCGCTGATTGTCCAGGCCCGGGCCGGCAACCTGGACCTCGCCATCGCCGCCAGCCACGTCCGCCAGAGCCAGGCCCTGCGCGCCACGGTGGCGGCCGGGCGCCTGCCCAGCGTCGACGCCAGCGCGAGCTACCAGCGTGCGCGCAACAGCCAGGACGGCCTGATGGACATTTCCGGCTACGACGGCACGCGCGCCTACAGCGTCTGGAACGCAGGCCTTGCCATCAGTTGGGAGGCCGACCTGTGGGGCCGCGTGCGCCGCAGCGTCGAGGCTGCCGACGCCAGCGTGCAGGCGGTGCAGGAACAGCAGCACGGCGTACAACTGGCGATCGTGGCCCTGACCGCCCGCGATTACATTGAGTTGCGCGGCAGCCAGAGCGCCCTGCAGGTCACCCGCGACAACCTCGCCATCGCTCGCCACAGCCTGGCCCTGACCCAGGCCCAACGCGCCCAGGGCGTGGCCACCGACCTGCAGGTGGCACAGGCCCAGGCCCTGAGCGCGGCCATCGAGGCGCGCTTGCCGGCCCTGGAGCAACGCGAAAGCGTGCTGATCAACGCCCTGAGCCTGTTGATCGGCCAGGCCCCGGACACCCTCAAGGCGCAACTCGCTGCGCCGGCGCCCGTGCCCCACGGCCCTGCCCAGGTGCCGGCCGGGCTACCCAGCGAGTTGGCCGAGCGGCGCCCGGACATCCGCGAGGCCGAGGCGCAGCTACACGCCGCCACCGCCGCCATCGGCGTGGCCCAGGCCGACTTTTACCCGCGCATTACCCTGGGCGCCGACGTCGGCCTGCAGGCCATGCAGCTGGCGAACCTGGGCAACTGGGCCTCGCGCAGTTTTGCCGTGGGGCCCGGCGTGAGTCTGCCGGTGTTCGAGGGCGGCCGGTTGCAAGGGGCGCTGCGCCTGAGCGAAGGCCGCCAGCAGGAAGCGGCCATCGTATACCGCAAGACCGTGCTCGGCGCCTGGCATGAGGTGGCCGACGCACTGTCCGCCTACCAGGCCGAACAACGCCGCCAGGCAAGCCTTGGGCAAGCCGTGGCCGCCAGCCAGCGTGCCCTGCGCAGCGCCCAACTGCAGTACGCCCAAGGCAGTGTCGATTTCCTCAACGTGTTGACGGTGCAGGCCACGCTGCTGGACAACCAGGCGGCCCAGGTGGCCAGCAGCGCCCAAGTGTCGTTGGCGCTGGTGGACCTGTACCGCAGCCTGGGCGGTGGCTGGCAGGCTACGGCGCCGGCTCGGCCAGGTGCTTGAGCGCGCGCCGCAACCAGCGGTGCGCGGGGTCATTGTCCAGGCGCGGGTGCCAGGCCTGGACAATCTCCACGCTGGGCAGCGCCACCGGCAGCGCGAAGGGTTGCAACGGCAGGCCCAGGCGCTCCAGGGTGGGCAGCATGTTCACCGGCATGATCGGCAACAGCAGGTCGGATTCGGCCACCGCGAACAGCGCGCTGTGGAAGGTGGGCGTGATGTACGCCACCCGCCGGCTCAGGCCATGGGCTTGCAACGCGTCGTCCAGCGGCCCGCGTGCCAGGCCGCGGCGCGACACGGTGACGTGGTCGTGGGCGACGAAGCTGTGCAGGTCCAGCCGCTGCTGGAAGATCGGGTGGCCGCGCCGGGCCAGGCCGACAAACTCGGTGTCGAACAGGCGCTGCACCTTGATGTCGGGGCCGAACGCGCGCCGCGAGCCGATCATCAGGTCGATGCTGCCCTGGTTGAGCGGGTCGTGGTCCAGGTCGCTTTCCGGCACGAAGCGCAGCACGCAGCGCGGGCATTGTTCGCGCAGCAACTCGCGCAAGGCGCTGCCGTAGGCGCCGATGTACACGTCGTTGGCGCGCAGGCTGAAAGTGCGCTCCAGGGTGGTCAGGTCCAGGCCCTGGCTCTGCTGGAACACCCCGCGGGCCAGTTCCACCGCGCCGCGCACCTGCTGCTGCAGGGCCAGGGCCTTGGGCGTGGGCACCAGGCCGCGCTGGGAGCGGACGAAAATCGGGTCGTCGAAGGCCTCGCGAATCCTGCCCAGGATGCGGCTGGTGGCGGGTGCGCTGAGGTTCAGGCGCCGCGCGGCGCCGGCTACCGAGCCTTCTTCGAGCAGGATATCGAGCGCGTACAACAGGTTCAGGTCAGGATTTTTCATGGCCTGCAGCATTAAGGTTGTGACCACTAAAATCAAGCACCCCACCGTCGTAGCCGCTGCCGGCAGGCTGCGCTGGCCCACGCTGGAAATCTCCTGCGCACACCAAGGCCAACGCAGCCTTGCGGCAGCGGCTACGCGATGACGTGGTTGGCCAACGTGTCACAACAAGCTGAAGCGGTAGCTGACGATCAGGCGGTTTTCATCCTGGCTGCGCTGGCCGGTCACTTCGGTGCGGAACGCGGCGTTCAGCCAGCTGAAGCCCAGGCCCTTGAAACGGCCCTGGTTGACCACGTAGTTCAGCGCCAGGTCGCGCTCCCACTCACCGCCGGTGCTGGCCGCCTGCACGTGGTCGCCGTTGAGGTAGACCACCGAGGCGCTCAGCCCCGACAGGCCCAGGCCGGCGAAGTCGTAGCTGTACTGGGCCAGCCAGGTGCGCTCGCCGGCGTGCTGGAAGCGGCCGATCTGGCGGCTGGTGATCAGGTACGGGGCGTTGCCGTCGCCCTGGTTGATGAACGGGAAGTCGCTGCTGCCGTCGACGCGCTGGTACCCCGCCGCCAGCGACTGGCTGCCCAGGGTGTAGGTGAACAGCGCGCTCCAGGTGCGGTTGTCGACCTCGCCGTTGCTGCCCACCGCGCCGCTGGATTTGTAGCCGGCCAACCGCCCCGCCGCGCTGGCGTTCTCGCCCTGGCTGCTGCTGATGAAGCCGCGCAGGTCGGTCTGCAAGGTGCCGCGCGGCAGCTTGGTGCTGTGGGTCAGGCCCACGAAGTGCTGGTCGTAGAAGTCGTCGAGGTTGGCGAAGTAGTACTGCGCGGTGGTGTGTGGGTCCAGCTTGTAGTCGGCGCCGGCGTAGTAGAAGGCATTGCTGCGCTGGCCGGTAAGGCTGTTGGCGCCGGCGATCGACAGCGACGCCTGGTTGCTGGAGTTGCGGCCCTTCACCGAGGTGATCTTGCCGCCGATGAGGGTCAGGTTGTCGAACTCGCGGCTGGTCACCTGGGTGCCCTGGAACGTCTGCGGCAGCAGGCGCCCGTCGTTGATACCGATCACCGGCAGGTGCGGCTGCAGGGTGCCATGCCGTACTTCGGTCTTCGAGAAGCGCAGCTTGGCGGTCAGGCCCAGGCTGGCGAAGTCGTTCACCGCGCGGCCGTCGCTCTCACTGGGGAAGACAATGCCGCCGCCGCTGCTGCCGCTGTTGTAGGCCTGGCCCTTGCCCGAGTCCAGGCGCAGGCCGAGCATGCCCAGGGCGTCGAGGCCCAAGCCCACTGGGCCTTCGGTGAAGCCCGAGGTGTAATTGAGAATGAAGCCCTGGCCCCACTCCTGCTGCTTGGACGGGGTGGCCGTGCCGCTGCGGTTGTCGTTGTTGATGAAGAAGTTGCGCAGGGTCAGGTCGGCCTTGCTGTCATCGAGGAAACCATCGGCCCACAGGGGCTGGCTGAACAAAGCGGCGCTGAGGGCCAGGGGGAAGGCTTGACGGTACATCGGACGTCCTTGGTGGGGTCAGGGACGGCGGAGTGTAGGAATGTACGTTTTGGTTCAAAAATACGGAGTTGGCCTATGGATATGCCGGGCGGGGTCATAAGTGCCTAGGGAAAAGGCATATGCAGGGTGTCCGCGGCTTTGGGCAAAGCGTTATGGATCAACGGGTTGTGAGGTTAAATTAATCTTCATTCGGTGAGACGGCTTTGGACGCGGCCTGCGGCCGCTGCTACGGGTATTGAGGTGGTTTACGGGTAATGGGTGGCCAGGAACTTCAGCAGATGCCCATTGACGATGTCGGGCTGTTCGCTCTGTATCCAGTGGCCGCAGGCCTTGACGATGTGCTGCTCCAGGCGTGGCACGCGCTTGGGCATGCGCAGCAGCGTGTGCGCCTCCAGCACGCCCACCGGGTCCAGGTCGCCCAGCAGGAACAGCGCCGGCTGCTCGACGCAGGCCTCGGCCAGGGCTTCGGTGCGCTGCCAGTTGCGTTCGAAGTTGCGGTACCAGTTCAGCGCGCCATGGAAGCCGCGGCCGGCGAAGGTTTGCACGTACACCTCGAACGCCTCGGCGCTGCACCAGGGCGGCAGCCGGTCGGGCTGGTTGATGCCGTCGAACAGCGTGGCGCTGGCAGGCTTGTGCTTGAGGATCAGGTCGCCGTTGGCGCCGCCCTGCATGAACATGCGCAGGGTGTGGGCGATGTCGGCGTCCAGCTCGGCCTCGGCCACCCCCGGGTTCTGGAAATACAGGATGTAGTTGAAGCGGTCCTTGAAGTGCGCGCGTATCAGCTCTATCGCCGGCTGTTTCGGCCGCCCGGCGTAGGGCACCGACAAGGCCACCACCGCCTGCACCCGCTCAGGTTCCAGCAGCGCCAGGTGCCAGGCCACCGGCGCGCCCCAGTCGTGGCCCACCACGCACACCTGGCGCTGGCCCAGCAGGTCCATGGCGCCCTGGATGTCGGCGCACAGGGTCAGCAGGTCGTAGGCCTCCACCGCCTGGGGCGCGGAGCTGGCGCCGTAGCCGCGCATCTCCGGCATCCACACCTGGTAACCGGCGGCCACCAGCGGCGCGATCTGCGCCCGCCACGAGTACCAGCACTCGGGGAAACCGTGCAGCAGCCACACCGGCCGGCCGTGTTCGGGCCCGGCGACGTGCACGCTCAGGGTGATGCCGTTGACCGCCAGGGTGCGCTGTTGTATGGCCTTCATCGTCCATGCTCGTCTGAACCTTTCACCTACCCTAGCAAAGCCCGGCCACAACGCTAACCATCATTGATGGGCGCTATGCTCGCGCTGCTGTCGGCGAAATTGCCCGGGCGGCAGGCCTTGGGTCTGGCGGAAGCGCCGCGAAAAGTACGCTTCGTCGCTGAAACCGCAGCGCTGGGCCACGTGGCTGATGGGCTCGTCGCTGTTGAGCAGATGGGTGCGCGCCAGGCGCATGCGCCGCTCCAGCACCAGTTCGCTGAAGGTGCTGCCGGTGTCCTTGCGCAGCAGGTGGGTGAGGTAGTTGGGCGACAGGAAGGCCGCGGCGGCCGCGTCCTTCAAGGTCAGCTCCGGGTTGGCGATGTGCTCGCGAATATAGGCGGTCACTCGCGCCAGCGCATCGCGGCGGCCGCGCCGTGCGGCCTTGTCGCTGGCCAGTTGCTGCAGCGCCGGGGCGAAGCGCTGGCTGACCAGGCCAATCAGCTGCAACAGCCCGGCCCGCAGCAAGGTGGTGGTGCCGAAGTCACGGGTGCGGTCCAGCTCGCGCAGGCGCAGCAGCAAGGCTTGTACCTCGGCAAAGGCGCCGTCGTCGAGAATGAAGTCCAGGTGTTCCTGGCACTGGAACGGCGCGAGCTCAGGGGCCTGGCCCAGGGGCACGTCCTCTAGGTCCAGCGGGTCGCACGCCAGGTGCGGCAGCAGGAAACCCTGGGCGAAGTTGATGAGCATGAAGTTGCCGTGCTCGGGGTGCGGGATCAAGTGCAGGCGGTGCGGCAGGATAAAGCTCAGGGCGTTGCGCGGGAACGGCCGCACCGCGCCGCCGATGTGCTGCACGGTGTCGCCGCCCAGGTTGACCTGGATCTGGAAGTATTCGTGGCGGTGCGGCGAGGTCAGCGCCTCGCGCTCCTGCTTGTCGCGGATGTAGAAATCCTCGCGGTTGCTGCGCTGCTGCATGCCGTAGGTGGGCACGCGGGACAGGGACGACATGGCAGCAACCTCGAAAGCCGGATAGACGCCGCCAGTCTAAAGCGCGGCGCGGCGGCTGTCAGCGCTGGCCGATGCGCAATTGGAACTGGGCCACGCCGTCGATGCCGGCGCTGACCTGGTCGCCGGGCTGCAAGGCGCCGACGCCGGCCGGGGTGCCGGTGAAGATCAGGTCGCCGGGCTGCAGCGCCACCGCGCGCGACAGGTAGGCGATCACGTCCGGCACCGCCCAGATCTGGTCCGCCAGGTCGCCGCGCTGGCGCTCCTCGCCGTTCACCGTGAGCCAGATGGCGCCGCTGGCCGGGTGGCCCAGGGTGCTGGCCGGGATCAGCGCGGTGCACGGCGCCGATTCGTCGAAGCCCTTGGCCCAGTCCCACGGCCGGCCCTGCTTCTTGGCCTGGGCCTGCAGGTCGCGGCGGGTCAGGTCCAGGCCCACGCCATAGCCCCACACATGCGCCAGGGCCTGCTCGGGGGCGATGTCGACGCCGCCCTCGGCGATGGCCACCACCAGTTCCACCTCATGGTGCAGGTCGGCGGTCAGCGGCGGGTAGGCGATCACGCCTTCGGCCGGCACCACGGCGTCGGCGGGCTTGCAGAAGAAGAACGGCGGCTCGCGGTCCGGGTCATGGCCCATTTCCCGCGCGTGCTCGGAATAGTTGCGGCCCACGCAGAACACCCGGCGCACGGGGAAACGGCGGCTGTCGCCGGCAATGGCGACGCTGGCGGCGGGCGGTGGGGCAATCACGTACTCGGTCATGGGAGGCTCCTGATGGCAAAGGCAGGCCTGCAGTGTGCCCGCCGGCAGCGGTGCCTGGCTTGGACAGCGCCGCGAGGATTATGGACAGCGCAACGCAATGGCGCATACTTTCCCTGTAGCGTCACCACAAGGAGTACCCATGAGCGATCACGACGACAACGTCATTCCCCTGCGCCGCACCAAGGTGTTCGAGGACGACGGCAGCGAGCCGGCACTGCTCGACGAGGTGATGCGCCGCCTGATGGTGCAGACCTTCGCCGGCACCGACATCGACTGCGCCGCCATCCACACCCAGGGCCAGTACCGCCAGGCCCTGGCGTACATGATCCAGGGCATCCTCAACGGCCCCAACCCCGGCGACAACCTGCTGGCCTTCGCCCTCAAAACCATTCACATGTCCGGCGAGGAATTCGCCAAGCTCGACGGCTATGGCCCCAAGCTGTGCGCCCAGGCCCTGCTGGACATGGGCAACGGCGTGCCCGGCTCGGTGGAGAAAATGCAGCGGGTGCGGCGCATCCTGCGCAGCGGCCTGCACCCGGTGGGCCCGGACGATACCCCTTCCGAGCCCTGAGCGGCTTTACTCGGCGCTGGCCGCGGCGCGGTCGGCGCGCCACTGCGCCAAGGTGGCATTGGCCTGTTGCAGCTGTTGCTCCAGGCGCGCCTCGCGCAGCACCTGGGCCTTGCTGGCCTTGGCCTGGGCCGCCTGCTCCTGGCGCAGCACCTCGATCTGCTGGGCTTGCGCTTCGCGCGCGCCCAACGCCTGGGCCAATTGCGTGGCCAGGGCCGTGGCCTCGGCGGCCTTGTCGGCCAGGGCCTGGGTGGCGGTGTCCTGATCCTTGCGCGCCTGGCGTGCCTCCACCAGCATGCGTTCGTTGTCGCGGTTCAGGCGCATCAACTCGTCCTGCTTGACGATCAGGCTCTGCTGCAACTGCCGCACTTCCACCTGCACCTGCTGCACCTGGCCTTCGTGGCGGCGCTGGTCCTGGTCGCGCTGCTCCTTCACCGCCTGGCGGTAGTGCTCAAGGGCGTCGCGGGCGTGCTGGTGCTTGTCTTCCAGCGAGCGAATGTGTTCGTCCTTTTCCTGCACGCGCAGCTGCAGGTCGCTGCACTCCTGGCCCAACCGCGCGTTGCGGGTGTGCTCGGCCTGCAACGAGGTGCGGCAGGTAGCCAGCTGCTCCGACTCACTGGCCAGAGCCTCGGCCTGGATCTCGAACTGCTGCTGCAGCGCCGCGTGAGCCTTGGCGGCTTCGGCCAGGTCGGCTTCGAGCACGGCCTTTTGCAGGTCGAAACGCGCCTGGGCCTGCTGCACATACTCGTCGCCCTCCTCTTTCAGGCGCAAAGCCAGGCGGCCTACCAGTTCGCCCAGCTCCTGGGTCAGGTGCTCGCGCGGGGCCTGGCGGCGCTGGTCGGTTTCTTCCAGCTCCTTGAGGTAGCGGTGGATGGTGGTCTTCGAACCGGTGTTGCCCAACGCCACGCGCACGGCGTCGATGGTGGGGTTCTCGCCCCGGGCCAGCAGCGCCTCACGCGCCTTTTGCACCACTGCCTTGTTGATCCCACCCCGTGCCATGCCTGCTCCTTTGAAGTGTACTGCGGTATGTATTCTGTAATGGCGCGCAATATACCCCATTGACGCGACGCTGCGTAGCCGCTGCCGCAGGCTGCGCTGGCCTTTTCATGCACTGGAGATATTCAGTGTTCATGCCGGCCAGCGCAGCCTTCGGCAGCGGCTACAAGATTGTATCGAGGCGCAGACATTGACCTGGATCCACATCAGTGGTCGAATGCGCGCCAGTTTCAGGTGCCCTCAGCCGCCGTGCTCAGGGTGAAACGGGAAGCCGGTGCGTCACTTTGGTGATCAGTCCGGCGCTGCCCCCGCAACGGTAAGCGAGCGAACACGTCAACAGGCCACTGTGCATAGAGCATGGGAAGGCGGCGCGTTCATGACCCTCGCAAGCCCGGAGACCGGCCTGCAAACGCTTCAATTGGCAACCCGCGGTGGGCGGGCGCAGGCCGGTTTCCGTGGGCGTTTGCGCCCGCGATTTGCCATGCGTGTCCCTCCGGGTTCATCTTTTCCTGACTGTAGTTGGAACAGCATGTCCCGCACTTCCCTGCTTCACCGCCTGGCCCCGTGCCTGGCCTTGTCCTTGCCCGTGCACGCCGCCGATGAGCTGGCACTGCCGGCCACCACCATCAGCGAACGCGCCGACACCGCGCTGGCCACCCCCGGCACCGCAGGCTCGCGCCTGAACCTGACGCCGCTGCAGACCCCGGCCAGTATCAGCAGCCTCGACGAAGGCGCCATCGACCAGCGCAACAACCTCACGGTGCAGGAAGCCGTCACCCGTGCGCCCGGCATGACCAGCATCGCCGCGCCGGGCAACGGCAACACGGCGCTGTCGGCGCGCGGCTTCAGCGGCCACGAGTCGGTGATGACCCTGTTCGACGGCGCGCGCCTGTACACCGGCGCCGGCACCCAGACCTTCCCGGTGGACCCGTGGATGGTGGAGCGCATCGACGTGATCCGCGGCCCGGCCTCGGTGCTGTACGGCGAAGGTGCCACCGGCGCGGTGATCAACGTGATCCCCAAGAAGCCCTTCGAGGGCGCCATCAGCAACCACCTGCGCGTGGGCTACGGCAGCGACGACCGCCAGCAGACCGCGTTCGACAGCGGCGGCTCGCTGGGCGAGCGCCTCAGCTACCGGCTGACCCTGGACCAGCAGCGCAGCAACGGTTGGGTAGACCGTGGCCAGTCCTCAAGCCTGGCCTTCAGCGGCGCCCTGCGCTGGCAGGCCAGCGACGACCTGAGCTTCACCCTGGCCCACGAGCGCGGTGACAGCCGCCCCATGAACTACCTGGGCACACCGCTGATCGACGGCCACTACCACGACAGCCTGCGCGACAAGAACTACAACGTGCGCAACGCCATGCAGCACTACGACGACCAATGGACCCGGCTGACCAGCGACTGGACCCTGAGCGACGCTATCAGCGCCAGCAACGAGCTGTACTACATCAAGAGCCGCCGCCACTGGCGCAACGCCGAAAGCTATAGCTGGGACAGCAGCCAGGGCCAACTGCTGCGCGGCAGCTACCTGGAAATCAAGCACCACGAAGAACAGTTGGGCGACCGCCAGACCTTCACCTTCGACCACAACCTGTTCGGCCTTGCCAGCAAGACCGTAGTCGGCGCCGAGTACAACCGCATCCGCTTCGGCCTGGCCAACAACTCGCCCTACACCGATGTTGGTGGTGACTACGTGGACCCCTGGGCGCCGGCGCCGGGCTGGTTCCACAGCCAGTCGCCGTTCCAGGCGCTGAGCCAGAGCACCACCCAGACCTTCGCGCTGTTCGCCGAGAACCGCCTGCAGCTGTCCGAGCGCTGGGCGCTGGTGACGGGCGTGCGCCGCGACCAGAACCACATCCAGCGTGACGACGCGCGTACCGATACCCGCAGCGACGCCAGCCTGGACGGCGGCAACTGGCGCGCCGGGCTGGTGTTCGCGGTCACCGACCAGCTGTCGCTGTACGGCCAGTACAGCACCAGCCAGGACGGCGTCAGCGACCTGGTCACCCTCAACCCCACCCAGCAGCAGCTGGACCTGGCCCGGGCAAAACAGACCGAGCTGGGCCTCAAGCAGCAGTTCTGGGACGGCCGCGGCGCCTGGACCCTGGCCGCCTACCACATCGTCAAGCGCAAGCTGTTGACCACCGACCCCATCACCCGCGACACCCTGCAGGTGGGCCAGCAGTCCTCGAACGGCCTGGAGGCCAGCCTGGAACTGGCGTTGGCCGACCATTGGCAGCTGTCGGCGAACGCGGCGGTGGTGCGCGCCCGTTACGATGACTTCGATGAAGCGGTGGATGGCCAGGTGCTGTCGCGCGCCGGCAACCGCCCCACCGATGTGCCCCGGCGCACGGCCAACCTGTGGCTGAGCAAGGCCATCACCGAGCGCATCGACGCCGGGGCCGGCCTGCGCTACGTGGATGCGCGCTACGCCAACACCGCGAACAGCGCGCAGGTGCCGGGGTATACGGTGGTGGATGCCAACCTTGGGTGGCAGGTGCTGCCGGACGTGCGTCTGGGGTTGCAGGTCAACAACTTGTTGGACCGGCGTTATGCGGTGTCGCAGCAGAACGACGGCGCGCAGTGGCAGATGGGGCAGCCGCGGTCGTTGTTCGTGACGGCGGATTATCGGTTTTGACGGTGGCGGGCCGGGACGCGGCCTTTGGCCGCTGCTACGGGGCCAGGCTCGCCGGCGACAGGCGGAAATCGGCGCGCGCGTCGACGTAGCGCAACGCCGACTTGCTGTCTTTCCAGCCCACGTAACTCATCAACGACTTCTGGTCCCAGCCGCTCTGGCTGGCCCAGTTGGCGAAGCCGCGGCGCAGGGAGTGGCTGCTGTAGGCCTCGCCGTCCAGCCCGGCGCCCATCAGCGCCTCGCGCAGCAGGTGCATCACACTGTAGGGGTGCAAGGCGCGGTCGCCCAGCCGGCCCCAGCGGTCGATGCCGCGAAACACCGGCCCGTGGGCGATACCCGCGGTTTCCAGCCAGTCGCAGTACGCATCCACCGGGCACAGGCGTTCCAGGGCCGGCACGCTGTAGGTGGTGCCCCGGTTGTCGCGGTCGCCCTTGCTCCACGGCAGGAACAGCTGCAGCCCCTCGCCGCGCCGCGCTTGAATGAACTGCACGTCCAGGCGGCACAGCTCCTCGCTGCGGAACGCGCGCCAGAAGCCCACCAGGATCAGCGCCTTGTCGCGCCGGCAGCGCAGCAGGCGCTTGGCGTCGGCGGCGGCCAGCGCGTCCTTGATCTGCCCGTCCAGCCAACGCACGCAGCGCTCAAGGCCCAGCAGTTGCAAGGGCTCGGCCTGCTTTTCCTGCTGCGGGTGCAGGGTGCGGATGCCCTTCATCACCTGCTTCACCTGGGGGCTCTTGGTCGGGTCGGGGAAGCCCTGGCTGCTGTGCCACTGGGCCAGCGCGGCCAGGCGCAGGCGCAAGGTGTTGAGCGACAGCTTGCCGGCGAAGGCGGCCAGGTAACGGGCGATGGCGTCACTGGTGGCGGGCAGGAAGCCGCCCCAGGTCACCTCGAAATGCTCGATGGCCGACTGGTAGCTGCGCCGGGTGTTCTCGCGGGTGCCGGCGGCGATGTAGCGGTCTACCTCGGAAACCATGGGGTGCCTGTGAGCAAAGCGGGCCTGCAGTATACCGTAGCCGCCGTGGCGGACGTGAATATGCAACTATGTAATATCTAAAAAGCTTTAGATTCCTTAAATTAATAATTACCTTAGAACAAAATCGAATTTCACAGCGCCACATCCTACCTTTATGTTCTTCATCAACGACCGACCCCACGCCAGGCGGAGGCCCTTGATAACGCTCCATTCATAAGGGAAGCACCCATGAGCATCGAGTTCATTGGCTACATTGGCGGTCACCACAGCTCCGAAATCCACCCGGCCAGCGGCCCGGTCCTGCAGGCCGACTACATCGAGACAGTCGCCCGCGCCCACGAGGAAGCCGGCTTCGACCGCGCCCTGGTGGCGTTCCACTCCAACAGCCCCGACAGCACCCTGATTGCCAGCCACGCCGCCAGCGTGACCCAAAAGCTGCAATTTCTCATCGCCCACCGCCCCGGCTTCGCCGCCCCTACCCTCGCCGCCCGCCAGTTCGCCACCCTCGACGTGCTCAACGGTGGCCGCACCGCCGTGCACATCATCACCGGCGGTGACGACAAGGAGTTGCGCGCCGACGGCAGCTTCATCGGCAAGGACGAGCGCTACGCGCGCACCGACGAATACCTGACCGTGCTGCGCCAGGAATGGAGCGCCGACCAGCCGTTCGACTTCAAGGGTGACTACTATGAATTCGAAGGCGCCCACTCGGCAGTGAAAACCGCGCAGCCGATCCCGCTGTACTTCGGTGGCTCTTCCAAAGCCGCCATCGAAGTGGCCGGCAAGCACGCCGACGTCTACGCCCTGTGGGGCGAGACCTACGAACAGGTGAAGGAAGTGGTGACCCAGGTACGTGCCGAAGCCGCCAAGCACGGCCGCACCGTGCGCTTCAGCCTGTCGCTGCGGCCTATCCTGGCCGAAACCGAGGAAAAAGCCTGGGCCCGCGCCGAGAGCATCCTGGCCAAGGCCACCGCCCTGGCCGAGCAGCGCGGCTTCGTGCGCCGCGAACCGCCCAACGAAGGCTCGCGCCGCCTGCTGGCCGCCGCCGCCAAAGGTTCGCGCCTGGACAAGCGCCTGTGGACCGGCATCGCCGGCCTGCTGGGCGCCCAGGGCAACTCGACCTCGCTGGTGGGCACCCCGGAACAGGTGGCCGAAGCCCTGCTGGACTATTACGACCTGGGCATCACCACCTTCCTGATCCGTGGCTTCGACCCGCTGGAAGACGCCATCGACTACGGCAAGAAGCTGATCCCGCTGACCCGCCAGCTGGTGGCCCAACGTCAGGCCCGCGTTGCCTGAAAAACCGCCTGAAACAAGGAGTGAAGATGTCCCAGGTTCGTCACCCCGAACGCCTGCGCGCCTTTATCGGCGCCCTGGCCGAGCTGCTCGATAGCGACCCGCGCGAAGGCGACAAGCTGCACCGCGGCGGCCAACTGCTGCAGCAACTGGTGAGCTTCGACGACTGGCTGCCCGATGAATACGCGCAGCCGTCGCCGGAACGCTACCAACAGTTCCTGCTGCACGCCGACTCGCGCCAGCGCTTCTCGGTGGTCAGCTTCGTCTGGGGCCCGGGCCAGCGCACGCCGATTCATGACCACCGCGTATGGGGCCTGATCGGCATGCTGCGCGGTGCCGAAGACTCGCAGAACTACCGGCGCACCGACAGCGGCGCGCTGGTGCCCGACGGCGCGCCGATTCGCCTGCAGCCTGGCGACGTCGAGCCGCTGTCGCCGCGCAGTGGCGACATTCACCAGGTCAGCAACGCGTCTGCCGACCAGGTGTCCATCAGCATTCACGTGTATGGCGCCAACATCGGCGCCGTGCACCGGGCGGTGTACCAGCCCGACGGCACTGAAAAGCTGTTCATCTCCGGCTATTCGAACACCACGCTACCCAACATCTGGGACCTTTCCAAAGAGAACCACAGCCTATGAGCCACCCCCTGACTCGTTCCTTCGCCGACATTCGCCACGCCCTGCTGCAACGCCAGGAAGTGGCGCTGGTGGACGTGCGTGAAGAGGCGCCGTTTGCCCAGGCGCACCCGCTGTTCGCGGCCAATATCCCGCTGTCGAAACTGGAGGTGGAGGTCTACCCGCGCATTCCCCGGCTGGACACCGCCATCACCGTCTACGACGACGGCGAAGGCCTGGCGCAACGGGCCGTGGAGCGCCTGGCGCAGCTGGGCTACAGCGACGTGGCGCTGCTGGAAGGCGGCCTGCAGGGCTGGCGCGATGCCGGCGGCGAGCTGTTCATCGACGTCAATGTGCCCAGCAAGGCCTTTGGCGAGCTGGTGGAGCACCAGCGCCACACGCCGTCGCTGGCCGCCAAAGAGGTCAAGGCACTGCTCGACCGCAACGCCGACGTGGTGGTGCTGGACGCCCGGCGCTTCGACGAATACCAGACCATGAGCATTCCTACCGGCATCAGCGTGCCGGGCGCCGAACTGGTGCTGCGTGCCCGTGAACTGGCGCCGGACCCGGCCACCCGCATCATCGTCAACTGCGCCGGCCGCACGCGCAGCATCATCGGCACCCAGTCGCTGGTCAACGCCGGCCTGCCCAACCCCATTTCGGCCCTGCGCAACGGCACCATCGGCTGGCTGCTGGCCGGGCAAACCCTGGACCACGGCCAGGCGCGCCAGTTCGCCGCCACCCGCGAAGCCACCCGCCAGCTGGCCAGTGCCGACGCCCGCCGCGTGGCCGACCAGGCCGGGGTCAAGCGCGCCTCGCTCAAGGACTGGCAGCAATGGCAGGCCGAGCCCGGCCGCACCCACTACCTGTTCGACGTGCGCACGCCCCAGGAATTCGAGGCCGGGCACCTGCCTGGCGCCCGCTCCACCCCCGGCGGCCAGCTGGTGCAGGAAACCGACCACTACGCCAGCGTGCGCGGTGCGCGCCTGGTGCTGGTGGACGACGACGGTGTGCGCGCCAACATGAGCGCCTCGTGGCTGGCCCAGCTGGGCTGGGACGTGCACGTGCTGGACGGCGTCGAGGCCAGCGCCTTCACCGAGCGCGGCGCCTGGAAGCCGGCCATCCCGGCGGTGCCTTCCTATGAGGTGATCAGCCCGGACACCCTGGCCGACTGGCTGGCCCAGGGCGATACCCAGCTGCTGGACTTCACCACCAGCGCCAACCATGTGAAGCAGCACATCCCCGGCGCCTGGTGGGCCTTGCGTGCAGATCTCGCCAACGTGCTGAACAAACTCCCGGCCGCCGAGCGCTACGTGCTCACCTGCGGCAGCAGCCTGCTGGCGCGCTTTGCCGTCGGCCAGGTGCAGGCGCTGACCGGCAAGCCGGTGTTCGTGCTGCGCGACGGCACCGCCAGCTGGCTGGCGGCGGGCCTGCCCACCGAGAGCGGCGACAGCCACCTGGCCTCGCCGCGCATCGACCGCTACCGCCGCCCGTACGAAGGCACCGACGCCCCGCGCGAAGCCATGCAGGCGTACCTGGACTGGGAGTTCGGCCTGGTCGAGCAACTGGCCCGCGACGGCACCCACGGCTTCCACGTCATCTAACCCCTGTAGCAGCGGCCCAAAGGCCGCGTCCCCTGACACCCCGCGGTGGCTTAGACGCGGCCTGGCGGCCGCTGCTACACGCCCTATGGAGCACTCACATGCCCTTGCCTCGCCTGCTGTCCACCGCCCTGCTGTGCCTGGCCGCCACCCTGGCCCACGGCGCCGACCTGCAACCGCTGAAGGTCGCCAACCAGAAGTCCACCATCAAGGCCCTGCTGCAGGTGTCCGGTGAGCTTGAACACGTGCCTTACACCATCGACTTTTCCGAATTCCCTGCCGCCGCCCCCTTGGGCGAGGCGCTGAACGCCGGCGCCGTTGACGTCGGTGCGCTGGGCGATGCGCCCTACGTGTTCGCCCTGGGCGCCGGTGCACCGCTGAAAGTGGTGAGCATCACCCACATGAACGGCCGCTACACCACCGCCCTGCTGGTGCCCAAGGACTCGCCCATCCAGCAGGTGGGCGACCTCAAGGGCAAGCGCATCGTCACCACCAAGGGCTCCATCGGCCACCTGCTGGTGATCAAGGCCTTGCACGAGGCAGGGCTCAAGACCAGCGACGTGACCTTCGCCTTCCTGCTGCCCAGTGAGTCGCGGGTGGTGCTGGAAAACGGTAGCGTCGACGCCTGGTCCACCTGGGACCCGTACACCACCGTGGCCACCGCCAGCGGCCAGGAGCGCGTGCTGGTCAGTGGCGCCACGCTGCTCACCAACCACCTGTACCTGGCGGCCACCAGCCAGGCCATCGCCGACAAGCGCGTGCAGCTGCAGGACTTCGTCGCCCGCGTCGACCGTGCCTGGCAGTGGGCCAACGGCCACCCGCGTGAATACGCCGCCGCCATGGCCAAGGTCACCGGCCTGCCGCTGGAGATCCAGCTGGCCGCCGCGCAGAACACCCACATGGAACGCGTGCCCATCGACGCCCAGGTCATCAAGGGCCTGCAGCAGACCGCCGACCTCTACCGCAGCGAAGGCATTCTCACCAAGCCGGTGGACGTGTCCCACGGCTTCGACCCCAGCTTCAACGCCAGCACCCCCCTCGCCGCCAGCGCCCAGTGATTGATCAAAGGAGTATGACCATGACCCAGCAACGCCAACTCAAACTCGGAGCCATGATCCACGGCGTCGGCCACGGCTGGGGCGAATGGCGCCACCCCAAGGCGCTGCCCAACGCCAGCACCAGTTTTGCCTTCTACAAGCAGCAGGCGCAGCTGGCGGAAGCCGCCAAGTTCGACTTCGCCTTTATCGCCGACAGCCTGCACATCCACGAAAAATCCAGCCCCCACTATCTCAACCGCTTCGAGCCGCTGACCATTCTCTCGGCGCTGGCGGCCACCACCGAGCACCTCGGCCTGGTGGCCACCGTCACCGTCAGCTACACCGAGCCGTTCCAGGTGGCGCGCCAGTTCGCCTCCCTGGACCTGCTCAGCGGCGGCCGCGCCGGTTGGAACGTGGTGACCTCGTGGCTCAGCGGCACCGCCGACAACTTCGGCAAGCCCGAGCACCCGGCCCACGCCACCCGCTATCGCATCGCCCGCGAGCACGTGGACGTGGTCAAGGGCCTGTGGGACAGCTGGGAAGACGACGCCTTCACCTACGACAAGCAGACCGGCCAGTTCTTCGACCCGGCCAAGTTGCACACCCTGGGCCACAAGGGCGAGTTTTTTGCGGTGAAGGGCCCGCTGAACATCGCCCGCTCGCCCCAGGGCCAGCCGCCGATCTTCCAGGCCGGCACCTCGGAGGACGGCCGCCACTTCGCCGCCGGCAACGCCGACGCGATCTTCGTCCACGGCGAGAACTTCGAGCAGGCCAGCGCCTACTACCAGGACCTCAAGCGCCGCGCCGCCGACGCCGGCCGCGACCCGCACAAACTGGCCATCCTGCCTGGCATCCGTCCCATCGTCGGCCGTGACGAAGCCGAGGTGGAAAGCCGCTACCAGCAGGCCGTGGACCTGGTCAGCATCGAGGACGCCATCGTCGCCCTTGGCCGGCCGTTCAACGACCATGACTTCAGCCAGTACCCGCTGGACGCGCCCTTCCCCGACGTCGGCCACCTGGGCGCCAACAGCCACAAGGGCAGCAGCGAGCGCATCATCGAACTGGCGCGCGACAACGACTGGACCCTGCGCAAGGTGGCGCTGTATTTCTCGCGGCCCAAGCGTGACTTCGTCGGCACCCCTGCGCAGGTCGCCGACCACATCGAGCACTGGTTCAAGGCCGGCGCTGCCGACGGTTTCATCATCAACTCGGTGCTGCCCGACGGCCTGCAGTACTTCACCGAGCTGGTGGTGCCGGTGCTGGTGCAGCGCGGCCTGTTCCGCGACGCCTACACCGGCAGCACCCTGCGCGAACACCTGGGCCTGGCCGTGCCAGCCAACCGCAACGCCGCGCCGGCCGCCGCCAAGGCTCCCGCCGAGGAAGAACTGGCATGAGCGAATTCAGCTACCGCACCCTGCTGCCGACGCTGACCGCGCAACTGGCCGCCAGCGCCGAGCTGCACGACCGCACCGGGCAGTTCCCGGCGGCCAACTTCGCCCTGCTGCACCGCCATGGCCTGCTGGGCTACACCGTGCCCACGGCCTACGGCGGTGGCGGCGCCACCCTGGCCCAGGCGCGCGAGGTGATCGCCGCCGTGGCACGGGGCGAGCCGTCCACGGCGCTGATCCTGGTGATGCAGTACCTGCAACATGCGCGGCTGCCGTTCAGCAACTGGCCCGAGGCGCTGCGCCAACAGGTCAGCGAAGACGCGGTGCGCAACGGCGCGCTGATCAACGCCCTGCGCGTGGAGCCCGACCTGGGCACCCCGGCGCGCGGCGGCCTGCCGGCGACCATCGCCCGGCGCACGCCGGAAGGCTGGCGCCTGAGCGGCACCAAAATCTACTCCACCGGCAGCCACGGCCTGAGCTGGTACAGCGTGTGGGCCCGCAGCGACGACGCCGACCCGCTGGTGGGCGCCTGGCTGGTGCACCGCGACACCCCGGGCATCGCCATCGTCGACACCTGGGACCACCTGGGCATGCGCGCCACCTGCAGCCATGAGATCACCTTCGATGACGTGCTGGTGCCGCTGGACCACGCCGTCAGCGTCAGCCCGGCCAGTGCGCCTGCGGCTGAACTGGACGCCCAGGGCCTGCTGTGGATGGCCGTGCTGTTGTCTGCCGTGTACGACGGCGTGGCGCAGTCGGCCCGGGACTGGCTGGTGCAGTGGCTCACCGAGCGCACGCCGTCCAACCTGGGCGCGCCGCTGTCGAGCCTGCCGCGCTTCCAGGAAACCGTCGGCCAGCTCGACACCCTGCTGTTCAACAACCGCAGCCTGCTGGACGCTGCCGCCCAGGGCCTGACCGCGCCGCAGCACGCGGCGCAGATCAAGTACCTGGTCACCGACAACGCCATCCGCGCGGTGGAGCTGGCCATCCAGGCCTCGGGCAACCCTGGCCTGTCGCGCCACAACCCGCTGCAGCGGCACTACCGCGACGTGCTCTGCAGCCGCGTGCACACGCCGCAGAACGACGCCATTTTCACCGGCGTCGGCAAGGCCGCCTTCGCCGCATTCAGCACAGGAGTCACGTCATGAGCGACCTGGTCATCGCCAGCCAGCTGGACGCGCCGTTCAACCAGGCCCTGCGTGCGCGCCTGGCCACCACCCACCCCGGCGTCAAGGTGATAGAGGTGCCGATGGGGGTGCCCAGCGACCTGCCGCCCGAGGCGCGCATTCTCATGGGCCGGCCCATCAACGTGCGCGGCTACCAGGCCCCGGACACCCCGCCGCCGGGCTGGCCCTATGGCCTGCGCTGGATTCAGCTGGCGTCGTCGGGCATCGATTTCTACCCGGCGTGGCTGTTCGACGGCCTGCCGGTGACCACCGCGCGCGGCAGTGCCAGCGACCCGATTGCCGAGTTCGCCCTGGCGGCGATTTTCGCCCGCAACAAGCACCTGCCCGACATTTGGGTGAACAACGCCGACTGGCAGTTCACTGCGCTGACGCCAGTGAAAGGCCAGACCCTGGGCATCCTCGGCTTTGGCTCCATTGGCACGGCCCTGGCGCACAAGGCCCAGGCCCTGGGCCTGCGGGTGATTGCCCTGCGCCAGAGCGACACGCCGCTGGGCGTGGCTGGCGTGGAGACGGCGCGTGACATTCACCACTTGTTCGCCGAGGCCGACCACCTGGTGGTGGCGGCGCCGCTGACGCCCGACACCCGCCACCTGATCAACGCCGAAGTGCTGGCCAGCGCCAAGCCGGGGCTGCACCTGATCAACATCGCCCGTGGCGGGCTGCTGGACCAGGAAGCACTGCTACACGCCCTGGACCATGGGCCGCTGGGCTTCGCCACGCTTGATGTCACCGAACCCGAGCCGCTGCCCGACGGCCACCGCCTGTACAGCCACCCCAAGGTGCGCCTGTCGCCGCACACCTCGGCCATCTCCACCCGCGGCGCCGAGGCGATTGCCGACATCCTGTTGGATAACCTCGACCGCTTCCTCAGCGAGCAACCCCTCCACAACCTGGCTGACCGCGCACGCGGGTATTGACCAACACCGCGTAGCCTGCGGACGCGGCCTGCGGCCGCTGCTACGAGAAGCCCCGTAGCAGCGGCCAAAGGCCGCGTCCAAGGTCCCCGTAGCAGCTGCCGAAGGCTGCGTCCCAGGGCCCACACAAAAATGGCGGAAGGCAGCCGGAGTCGAACCTGCCCGGGAACGGCTGCCGTCCCCAACCGGGTTTGAAGCCCGGCCGCGCCACCGGGCGCGATTGCCTTCCTGTAAAGGGTTCAGCCGTCCTGCGCCAAGGGGTTTTCCAGGCGCAGGCGGCGGTGTTCGCCCAGCCTGCGGGTCAGGCCGATGCGGTCGAAGAATTCCAGCACCTGGATGCTGCGCTTGCGGCCCAGGCCCACCCGGTCACGAAACGCGGTGACCTGGATATCTGGCCCCAGCCCGTGCAGTTGCCTCAGCATAGCCGCCATTTGCCGCAACGTGGCGTCGGGGTAAAACAGATCCTTGACCACCTGGTGCACCTGCCCCAGCCTCGCCAGCTTGCGCAGCAGCAGGCGCACGCTGGCGTCGTCGTGGCCGCTGGCGCTGGCCAGCTCGCGCACCCAGGGCGGGTCCATGCCGCCCGCCTCCAGCAACGGCCGCAGTTGCTGCCACAAGCCATCGTCTGCAGCGTTCAATTGCGGCTGGTGGCCGGGCAGGTGCAACCACGGCCCGCTGGCCAGCAGCGCCCCTTCACCCAGCAGCTCCTCCAGCAGGCTGATGTAAGCCGGGCGCTCCACCGGCAAGGCGGCGAAGCGCCGTAGCCGGTCGCGGTCGGGGCCCATCTGGTCGGCTTCCAGCTCATGGAAGCGCTCAAGGTGTGCCAGCAGCGCCACCTTCAGCGACTGCCAGCGCTGTTCGTTGAACAGCAACGGCCCCTGCCGCGTGGCCACCACCCGCACCCCGGGCGGCAGCCGCCAGGTCTCGCGCAGGCGGTTGAACTGGCGTTCCAGGCGCTGCGGGTCGAGGCCGCTGCCGTTGTGGGCCAGCAGCATCGGCAAGGCGCCTTCAAGGTGGGTGGCGCTGGCCAGCACCTGCAACTGCGCCAGCCGCGCCGGGCTGCGGCGCTGGCGCGACGGCGCGAACGGGTCCAGCACGCGGCCGCCGCCCAGGGTGCGCTGGGCGCTCTGGTCGCGCAGCACCAGGCGGTCGCCGCGCACCGCCTGCATGGGCGCATTCACCAGCAACTGCGCGAGCATGCTGGCGCCGGGGGCCAGGCTGCTGCCCTCCAGCAGTGCCACCCGCGCGGTGACGTCCTGGGTGCCGAGGTGCACGTGCACCGGGCTGAAATGCTCGAAGGGCCTGGCTTCGCTGGCCAGCAGCTGCAGTTCGATGTCGATGCGCTGGCTGGGCGCGAACAGCCATTCGGGCACCAGCCAGTCGCCGCGGTGAATGTGTTCCAGCGCCAGGCGCTCGCCGCTGAGGTTCAGTGCCACCCGTTGGCCGGCCACTGCCTGCGCGGCCGCTTGGTTTTGCGCGTGCAGGCCGCGCACCTTCACCGGCCGCCCTTCGGCGCCCAACAGCAGCGCGTCACCCACCTGCACCTGGCCGGCGATGGCCGTGCCGGTCACCACGATGCCGGCGCCCGGTACCGTGAACGCGCGGTCGATGGCCAGGCGAAAGCCACCGCTGTCGCGGGCCTGGCGCAGCTCGCGTTGCATCATCACCAGGGTCTTGAGCAGCGTGTCGATGCCGGCGCCGGTGACGCTGGACACGGGAATGCGCCGCGCCGCCGCGTACGGCCCGTCGGCCAACAGCCGGTCGACCTGGGCCTGCACTTCGCGCACGCGCTCCGGCGGCACCCGGTCGCACTTGGTGATGGCCACCAGCGCCTGGGGAATGCCCAGCAGCTGGACGATGGCCAGGTGTTCCAGGGTCTGCGGCATGATGCCGTCGTCGGCGGCCACCACCAGCAGCACCAGGTCGATGCCCTGGGCGCCGGCGAGCATGTTGTGCACGAAGCGCTCGTGGCCGGGCACGTCGATGAAGCCGGTCAGCGGCGCATCACGTTCCAGCGCCGCGTACTGGTAGCCCAGGTCGATGGTGATACCGCGCTCGCGCTCCTCGCGGCGACGGTCGCCGGCCTGCCCGGTGAGGGCCGCCAGCAGCGCGGTCTTGCCGTGGTCGATGTGGCCGGCGGTGCCAATGATCACGGCGCGGCCCACCCAGGCAACTGCGCCAGGAACGCCGGTTCATCGTCCAACTGGCGCACGTCCAGCCACAGGGCGTCGTCGTCCAGGCGCCCCAGCACCGGTATCGGCAGGCCGCGCAGGCGCGCCTCCAGGCCAAGCAACTGGCGCCCGCGCAGGCGCTTGGACACCTGCGGGCGCAGGCACAGCGCCGCGCCGGGCAAGCGCGCCACCGGCTGGCTGCCGCTGCCGATCATGCCCAGCGCAGGCTCGACGGACACGGTCCAGCCCTGCCCCACCGCTTGCGCCACGGCAGGAAGCAGGCGCCCGGCCTGGGCCAGCAACTGCTCTGGCGGGCGCGTCAACAGGCGCAAACTGGGCAGGCGTTCGGCCAGGCGGTCGGGGTCGCGGTACAGGCCCAGCACCGCTTCCAGCGCCGCCAGGGTCAGCTTGTCGACCCGCAGCGCGCGCTTGAGCGGGTTCTTCTTGATCTTCGCGATCAGCTCCTTGCGGCCCACGATCAGCCCCGCCTGGGGGCCGCCCAGCAGCTTGTCGCCGCTGAAGGTGACAATGTCGGCGCCGTCGGCCAGGGCCTGCCGCACCGTGGGCTCGGCGGGCAGGCCCCAGCGCGTCAGGTCCAGCAGGCTGCCGCTGCCCAGGTCCTCCAGCAGCGGCAGGCCGTGCTGGTGGGCCAGCTGCGCCAGCTCGGCGGTGGGCACCTGGGCGGTAAAGCCCTGGATGCTGTAGTTGCTGCTGTGCACGCGCATCACCAGGCCGCTGCGCGGGTTGATGGCGGCCTCGTAGTCGCGGGCGTGGGTGCGGTTGGTGGTGCCCACCTCGTGCAGCTTCACCCCGGCGCGGGCCATGATGTCGGGAATGCGAAAGGCGCCGCCGATCTCGATCAGCTCGCCGCGCGAGATAATGCCCTCCTTGCGCGCGCCCAGGCTGTTGAGGGCCAGCAGCACGGCGGAGGCGTTGTTGTTGACCACCGTCACCGCCTCGGCGCCGGTCAGCTCGCGAATCAGGCCCTCGATCAGGTCGTCGCGGTCGCCGCGCTTGCCGGTCGCCAGGTCGAATTCCAGGTTCAACGGGTAGCGCGCCGCGGCCAGCACCGCCTCGATCGCCACCTCGGGCAACAGCGCCCGCCCCAGGTTGGTATGCAGCACCGTGCCGGTGAGGTTGAACACCCGGCGCACGCGGCTCTGGTGCTGCACGTGCAGCCGCTCGCTGACGCGGCCCAGCAGCACCTCAGGCGTGTGTTCCACAGCGTGCGAAGCCTCGCCCTGGCGCAGGTCATCGAGCAGCCCACGCAACGCTTCAAGGGTGGCCGGACGGCCGTAGCGGTCGAGCAAAGGCAGGCAGGCAGCGTGGCGCAACAGGCTGTCGACCGAGGGCAGGCGCGGGGGCATCAGGGGGCTCCGGTGTGAATACCCCCACAGCGTAGCCGCTGAACCTCGAACGCGCGTAGCAGCGGCCGCCAGGCCGCGTCCGCCGCGCCACGCAACATCAGGAACGGCGGGGTTACCGGACGCAGCCTGCGGCAGCTGCTACGGTGCCAGGTCGGTGCTGGCCAATGGCTTCCTGTCAAACCTACCAGTATCGCCCTCTGCGGCGCTTCTCTACGGTATGGCTAATCCCACACCGAGGGCATGCCATGCAATACCTCACGCACTACGACACCACCCGGCGTTTGCTGTGGGGGTATTTTGCCCCGCTTGCCGTGCCCAGTTTCACGCCACAGCTGCTGGACGATGTCCAAGCGCACGACCAATCGCTGAGCACCGCCGAAGGCCCGCTTCGTACCAGCGCCCTTCAGCCCGTGGATTACTATGCATGGGCGTCGCGAACGCCGGGCTACTTCAGCCTGGGTGGCGACCTGGCACATTTCGTCGACTGCATCGAACGACGCGACCGCGAGGTTTTGCTGGCATACGCGACGCAGTGCGTGGATATCCTGCACCGGCGGATAATGCACTATCAGGCGTCGCCGCTGATTACCCTGGCACTGGTGCAAGGCCCGGCTTTGGGCGGTGGGCTGGAGGCGGCGCTGGCCAATGATGTACTGATAGCCGAGGAGCAAGCCACCTTCGGCTTTCCGGAAATTGTGTTCAACCTGTTCCCTGGCATGGGCGGCTACAGCCTGCTGTGCCGGCGCATCGGCACGCGTGCCACAGAGGCGATGATGAGTGGCGGCGCTACCTACTCGGCCCAGGCGTGCCTGGCCATGGGGGTTGTCGACCGGGTGGTGCCCACCGGCACGGGCGTGGCCGCGCTACACGCCTTCGTCGACGAAACCCAGGCACACCACAACGGCCTTGCGGCGTTGCATGCGGCGCGAGAGGTGGCCATGCCCATCAGCCATGAGCAACTGCTGACCATCACTGCCCAGTGGGTGGACGCCGCGTTGCGCCTGTCGCCAGCGAACCTGGCGCACATGAAGCATCTGGTGCAACGGCAACGCACGCGCCTGGCGCCCCAGCCCTGAAACCCCGGAGGAGGCATCATCATGGTGGACTATGTATTTGGCCATTCGCCCCAGGAGCTGGAGCGCCTGATGTTTCAGGCCCAAGTGCTGGAACCCTTCACTACGCGCCTGATCCAGCAAATGGGCATCGAGCCCGGCATGCGCGTCCTGGACCTGGGCTGCGGCGCGGGCGACGTGACCCTGCTGGTGAGCGAATGGGTGGGGCCTGAGGGCGCGGTCATCGGCATTGATCGCAGCGCCGAGGCCGTAGCGCTGGCCCGCCACCGTGCCAGGTTGGCGGGGTTGGCGCAGGCAAGCTTTGTCGTCGACGAAATCGACACATTCACCAGCCGCCAGCCTTTTGATGCAGTGATTGGCCGTTACGTGATGGTGCACCAGGCGAACCCTGTGGAGTTCCTGCGCAAGGCGGCGGGGTTTCTATGGCCGGGGGGCGTGATGGGCTTGCATGAGCTGCTGATCATGGAACCGATCGTTGAATCCCATCCGGGCGTTGCACTGTGGGACCAGCTGGGCCGGTGGTTCGTCACGGCCCTGCGCGCGGGCGCGCCGCATTGCGAGGTGGCGGGGCGAATGATCGAGTGCTTTGACCAAGCCGGGTTGCCGCAACCGGGGCTGTTCTGCGAAAGGCCGGTGGGCGGTGGCGCGCAGTCGCCCTTTTACCGCTGGGCAGCGGAGGCTATTCGTGGCGTGTTGCCGCACTTGGTGCGCCTGGGGGTGACAAGCGAAGCAGACGCCGATGTGGCGAGCCTGGAGCAGCGCTTGCGCACGGCCTGCGTGCAGGCCCACGCCCAGCTGCTGGGCCCCACGCAAATCTGCGCCTGGACCCAGGTGCCGTAGCAGCTGCCGCAGGCTGCGTCCGAACGCGCCGCGAAGTCCTTGAAACACCGGGGGGCCGGACGCAGCCTTCGGCAGCTGCTACGCGAACGTGGATACCCCGTGGACCGCGTCGCCTGCATCGCGGCCAAGGCCGGCTCCTACCACGAATAGTGTAGGAGCCGACTTTAGTCGCGATGCAGACGACGCCATTTCAAGACAGTTGCTGCTACGGGAAATGCCGCGTCAGGACGCGCCGGGGGACAGCAGCAGGTTCGGCGCCTGGCGCTGGTAGCCTTCTTCGTCCAGGCGCAGGTCCAGCGGCAGGCTGGCAAGGTCAGCCGACAGCGCTTCGGCGTCGGCGTCGTGCTCCAGGTACAGCAGCTTCAGGTAGCTGCCGCAATGGGGGCAGGTTTCGGCGCGCAGCGGCGCCGTGCCCGGGGCGTGGCGGTCGGTGGCAAGGCTGGTGTATTGCAGGCCCTGGCTTTTCTCGCAGTAGATGCACTTGACCCGCACCGCGTGCCATTCGCAGGCGCACAGCGAGCACACCAGGTAGCGCAGGCCGTTGTACGCGCCGCGGTGGCGGATGACCCCGGCCATGGCCGGCGAGCCGCAGGCCGGGCACTGGTTCAGGTGCGGGCCGGGCGTGAGCGCCATGCCCGGCATGTCCAGCAGCCAGTGGGTCCACGCTGCCTGCAGGGCCGCGCCGAGGAACGGCGCCACGGCGGCAGGCACCGCGCTGTATTGCCCGCTCAGCAGGCCCAGGGCCCAGACCTTGCGCTGGTCAGTGCTGGCCCCTTCCAGTTGCAGCAACGCCTGCAGCACCGCCGGTTGCGCCGGCGGCGAATAGCGCAGCAGCAAGGCGTCCAGCCACGGCTGCCAGGCCCCTTCGCGCACCAAGCTGTCGAACACCAGCGGCGGCAGGCCGTGCTGGTGGCACATCTGCAGGCGCTCGGGCGCAGGCGTCGGCGCTGCCGGTGGGTGGTCGAGCAGGCTCTGCTGCACCTGGCATAAATCACCTGCCAGATTCAGGTACTCGCCCAGCGCGTGCCCAGCCGCCAGGCTGTGCAAGCGCGCGGCGCGGTGGCTGAACAGCCCCTCCGGCGGCAGGCTGAACAACGGCGGCGAGCTGCTGGAGGCGGCTATGTGTTGCGGTTCGAGAATCCTGCTCAAGGTTTGCTCCTGGGGGGATGATCGGTGACCTTGTCGCCGGTCACCTCGCGGTACCACAACGCGTGGTGCTTGCGCGCCCACGCCCGGCTGACCCAGCCATGCAGCATGGCGTCCACCGAACCCTTGATCCAGATACCGGCGTAGATGTGCACGATGATGCTGGTCACCAGCACGAAGGCGGCTGCGGCATGGGCCAGCACCGCCAGGCGAAGGGTGGTGATGCCGAACCACTGGCTGAAATACACCCGCCAGATCACCACGCCACTCAACAGTAGCACCAGCATGCAGGCCAGCAAGGTCCAGAACAGCAGCTTCTGCCCGGGGTTGTACTTGCCGATGGGCGGCACGCCCTCCTCTTCGTTGAGCATCACCCGGTCGATGCGCTTGAGCCACAGCTTGTCGTTGTGAATGAAAAAGTTAGCGCGCCAGAAGCGAATCACCAGGCCCATGAACAGCACGAACATGGCCACGCCCATGAACGGGTGCAGGATGCGCGTCCACGGCCCGCCGCCGAACAGGTTGCTGAGCCAGAACAGCGCCGGGTGGAACAGCGCCAGGCCCGACAACCCGGCCATGAAGAACAGGATCGCCACCAGCCAGTGGTTGGTGCGCTGGTTGGCGGTGTAGCGCAGGATCTGCTTGGGCATCATGGCCGGTCCTCCCCGCGGGGGTCGTAGGTGTGCACCGCCGGGTCGACCTGGTGCACGGCCGGGTCAACGTGCGGCTCTTCATCCTCTTCGGTCAACTGCGGGCCCACGCGCACGTAGTGGAAGAACCCGGCCAGCACCGCAGCCCCCATGGCCAGTAGCGCCAGAGGCTTGGTCACGCCCTTCCACAGCCCCACCAGCGGGCTGATGGTGGGCTGGTTGGGCAGGCCGGCGTACAGCGCGGGCTGGTCGGCGTGGTGCAGCACGTACATCACGTGGGTGCCGCCGACGCCGTCCGGGTCGTAGAGACCGGCCTGGTCAAAGCCGCGGCTTTTCAGGTCGACGATGCGCTCGGCAGCGTGTTCTTTCATGTCCGCCTTGGTGCCGAAGACGATGGCGCCCGTGGGGCAGGTCTTCACGCAGGCCGGCTCAAGGCCCACCGACACCCGGTCCGAGCACAGCGTGCACTTGTAGGCCTTGTGGTCCTTCTGCGAGATGCGCGGAATGTTGAACGGGCAGCCGGTGATGCAATAGCCGCAGCCGATGCAGTGGTCCTGGTTGAAGTCGACGATACCGTTGGCGTGCTTGATGATGGCCCCGGGGCTGGGGCAGGCCTTCAGGCAGCCGGGGTCGGCGCAGTGCATGCAGCCGTCCTTGCGAATCAGCCACTCGAGGTTGCCGTTGGCGGTGTTTTCGTGTTCGGTGAAGCGCATCACCGTCCAGCTTTCGGCCGTGAGGTCCATGGGGTTGTCGTAGGTGCCGTGGTTGTGCCCCACCTCGTCGCGCAGCTCGTTCCACTCCGAGCACGCCACCTGGCAGGCCTTGCAGCCGATGCACTTGGTGGTGTCGATGAGCTTGGCCACCTCCTCCAGCTGGCGCACCGACGAAGGCGGCGTGGTGGTGGCCGACTGCGCGAGTATGTCTTGAATGGCCATCTAGATTTTCTCCACGTTGACCAGGAACGACTTGGATTCCGGGGTCTGGGAATTGCCATCGCCCAGGAACGGCACCAGGGTGTTGGTGAGGAAGCCGTGGCGCGTCACCCCGGTGAAGCCCCAGTGCAGCGGGATGCCGATGTGGTGCACCACCTGGCCGTTCACCTGCAGCGGCCGGATGCGCTTGGTCACCACCGCCACCGCCTCGATGAAGCCGCGCTTGCAACTGACGCGCACGCGGTCGCCGGCCGCAATGCCCTTCTCGCCCGCCAGCACCTCGCCGATCTCCACGAACTGCTCGGGCTGGGCAATGGCGTTGAGGCGGCAGTGCTTGCTCCAGAAGTGGAAGTGCTCGGTGAGCCGGTAGCTGGTGGCTGCATACGGGTAGTCCTTGGCCTGGCCCAGCGAATCCCACACCGAGTCGAAGATGCGCGCCGCCGGGTTGCTGACCACCTGTTTGTTGCCCGGGTGCAGCGGGTTGATGCCGATGGGCGTCTCGAACGGCTCGTAGTGCTCGGGGAATGGCCCCTCGTTCATCTTGTCCACGGCGAAGAAACGCGCCACGCCCTCGGGGTTCATGATGAATGGGTTCATGCCCGCTTCCGGCGGCACGTCGGCCTTGTAGTCGGGCACGTCGGTGCCGCCCCAGCTTTTGCCGTTCCACCAGACCAGGCGTTTTTTCTCATCCCAGGGCTTGCCCGCAGGGTCGGCCGAGGCGCGGTTGTAAAGGATGCGCCGGTTCATCGGCCACGCCCAGGCCCAGCCCAGGTGCTGCTTCATGCCGTAGGGGTCGCTGTTGTCGCGCCGAGCCATCTGGTTGCCCTGCTCGGTCCAGCTGCCGCAGAAAATCCAGCAGCCCGAGGCGGTACTGCCGTCGTCCTTGAGTTGGGCGAAACCGGCCAGCTGGCTGCCGCCCTTGACGGCCGCGCCGGTGGCGTCGGTGAAGTCCACCACCGCCGCACCGTTGAGTTCCTTGGCCAGCTCTTCGGGCGAGGGCTCGTCGGGGATCTTGTACGGCCACGACAGCTTCAGCAGCGGCTCGGCATACGCGCCGCCCTTGGCCTGGTACATGGCCTTCAAACGCATGTACAGCGCGCTCATGATCGACACGTCGGTGCGCACCTCGCCCGGCCCGTCGGCGCCTTTCCAGTGCCACTGCAGCCAGCGGCTGCTGTTGACCAGCGAGCCGTCTTCCTCGGCAAAACAGGTGGTGGGCAGGCGGATGACCTCGGTCTGGATGGCGCCGGTGTCGACGTCGTTGAACGGCCCCACCTTCTCCCAGAACTGCGAGGTCTCGGTGGCCAGCGGGTCCATTACCACCAACCATTTCAGCTTGGCCAGGGCCTTCATCACCCGGTTCTTGTCGGGCAGCGCGGCGATGGGGTTGAAGCCCTGGCAGATGTAGCCGTTGACCTTGCCCTGGCCCATCAGGTCGAACATTTTCAGGATGTCGTAGTTGGGGATGTCCAGCTTCGGCAGCCAGTCGTAGCCCCAGTGGTTGTCGGCCGTGGCGTTGGCGCCGTACCACGACTTCATCAGGCTGACGTGGAACTTGCTGTAGTTCTGCCAGTAGGACAACTGCCCCGGCCGCAGCGGCTTCTGGGTGCGCTTGGTGATGAAGGCGTCGTAGTCCTGCTCGGCGTCCAGCCCCAGGGTGAGGTAGCCCGGCAGGGAATTGGACAGCAGCCCCAGGTCGGTCAGCCCCTGGATATTGGAGTGCCCGCGCAAGGCGTTGACGCCGCCGCCGGGCATGCCGACGTTGCCCAGCAACAGCTGCACCATAGCCGCGCTGCGGATGATCTGCGAGCCGATGGAGTGCTGGGTCCAGCCCAGGGCGTAGAGAATGGTCATGGTCTTGCCGGGCACCGCGCAGGTGGCGATCTCGTCCCAGACCTTGCGCATGGCGTCCATGGGCATGCCGCAGGTCTGGCTGGCCAGTTCCAGGGTGTAGCGGCTGTAGTGCTGCTTCATCAGCTGGTACACGCAGCGCGGGTCCTGCAGCGTCGGGTCGACCTTGGCGAAGCCGTCGTCACCCAGTTCGTAGCCCCAGGTGGACTTGTCGGTGTAGGTGCGCTTGGCCGCGTCGTAGCCGGTGAACAGCCCGTCTTCGAAGCCGAAGCCGGCCTTGACGATGAACGACACGTCCGTGTAATTGCGCACGTACTCGTGCTGGATCTTGTCTTCGGTGAGCAGGAAATTGATCAGCCCGCCCATGAAGGCGATGTCGCTGCCGGTGCGAATCGGCGCGTAGTAATCGGCCACCGAGGCGGTGCGGGTAAAGCGTGGGTCCACCACGATCAGCCGCGCCTGGTTGTGCGCCTTGGCTTCGGTCACCCATTTGAACCCGCACGGGTGCGCCTCGGCTGCGTTGCCGCCCATCACCAGAATCAAGTTGGCGTTGCCTATGTCGGTCCATGTGTTGGTCATGGCACCGCGGCCGTACGTCGGGGCAAGACTTGCCACCGTCGGGCCGTGTCAGACACGCGCCTGGTTATCGAACCCCAGCATGCCCAGGCTGCGCACCACCTTGTGCGTCAGGTAGCCTGCTTCATTGGAGGCCGCCGAAGCGGCGAGGAAACCGGTGGTGACCCAGCGGTTCACCGTCTGGCCCTTGTCGTTCTTCTCGACGAAATTGGCGTCGCGGTCGGCCTTCATCAGCGCCGCCACGCGGTCCAGCGCCTCGTCCCAGCTCACCCGCGTCCATTCATTGCTGCCCGGCTTGCGCACCTGCGGGTATTGCAGCCGGTCGGGGCTGTGAATGAAGTCCAGCAGGCCGGCGCCCTTGGGGCACAGCGTGCCGCGGTTCACCGGGTGGTCGGCGTCGCCTTCGATGTGAATGATGTTCTGCGCAACGTTCTTCGCCGCGTCGCCCTGGCTGTACATGATCAGCCCGCAGCCCACCGAGCAGTACGGGCAGGTGTTGCGGGTCTCTTTCGTGTGGGCCAGCTTGAAATGGCGGATCTGCTCGGCAAACGCCGGCGCCGGCGCCATGCCCAGCGCGCCGATGCTGGCGCCGGCCAGGCCAATGCCGGCGACCTTGAAGAACTGACGACGGTTGAGGTCCATCGTGCAACTCCTGGTTTTGGGGGTGTCAGGGTTAACGATAGACCCGGAAACGGGGGGCGGCGTTGCCGCCGGTCACTCTTGACTCCCGCAGCAACTGTCTTGAAATGCCGTCGCCTGCATCGCGGCTAAGGCCGGTTCCTACGCCGTTCGCGGTAGGAACCGGCCTTGACCGCGATGGAGGCGACGCGGATCGGCGGGTTCCGTGCGCACCTGTAGCAGCTGCCGAAGGCTGCGTCCGGTCCCGCTGCGCTCTCCCTGGAAAACTGCGGCGCCTGGGACGCAGCCTCCGGCAGCTGCTACGGGGCGGTATGCCCTCTGCCTTTTACCACCCACACCCGTCACCACTCCCTTTCGCCGGGCGACTGGTAGCAGGACTGCCACGGATGGTGAATTTTGAGGTAAGAGCTGCATGAAGGCCTCCCTTGCGGAGCACCGTAACGTTTATCTCAATCGTGACGCCCGAAACAAACGATACGGTGCTGCCGTACTTTAGCGCAAGTCCTATAAAACCGACGAACTGAGCGCCGACATCTGAATAATCTATTCAAGGAAGTTTCGGTCTATACCCAGAAGCCCCATACCTCTTCTCCATCGATATCGGGCCAGCGTATACAATAGCTCGACCAGGCACTGAACTCCAAAAGCTTGTTTGTGTAGGATTGGACGCAAGGTAAGCGCCTGAGTGATGAGCTGCGTCCGTCACTCCGACAAACGAACTCCATAGACAGTCAGACATCTCCCTACCAAACTCAGTTTGTATGGGATCGAACACACTATTGCGCGGATCAGACAGTACCCAATTTCGCGCTTCTTGGTAGGTAAACGTCCGCCCAGGCGGGTGTGCAATTATTGTGTACACCCTAGAGCATGTCACCGGATAGCTGACTTGACTACCCACTGCGTCTCCAGCAAAAATCGTCGTTTGGCCATTAGCAACACTTTTCACCTCGCCGGTGTTCGCATTAACTTCGGCAATCCGAGGGTTAGCGGATGAATAGACAATCCTACCAATACCGCCAGTTGCCTGGCGAACAAGCGTCGTACCCGCTGGTACGTAGGACGTCCTTGCCCAAGGTGGAGGATAGGTAGGATCCAAGTAAAGATGCATTCCACTGATCACAGCTCTGCTGCTATCAATGCTCAACTCGGCAACCCGAATCACCTCACGATTTACCGAAGGAAGCCCGTTTCCGTAAAGAGGCTTAGCTGAAATTACATGCTGCCCAATATTTAATAATGATATCGCTGAAGTCCAGCTCCCGCCAACATCAACATTAACTATCTGACCAGGAACACCATTATCCAAAACTTGAATCTGCCTGCCCGGCGAAGCCGTTCCTATCAAGGTGATGCTCGAGTCAGTGGTGGTTTCGCCGTTCGCAACAGTGCCTCTTGAGTCCCTTAGATCCGTGATTACAGGACGCAAGTCCACCAACACACGGACAACATATTCCCGGAGCGGAAAATAAGATATTTGATCAGTTCCGATCGCCACACGCATTTCCAACCTCAAGATACTTGTATCTTTGAGAGCTTGCAGGCGACCTAGAGGAACTGCTTGCACAACCCCACTCAAACTTGGCACTGGTAAGTTATCCGCGACTATGATTTCAGTAGCACTTCCATCCGCCAACGTCCCACGCGCCTCCAACCAATACCGCTGCGCCGTATCAATAAACGGCCAGGCCGCGACCGTAGCCGTGGCATCCGCCGTCAACGCCGATACATCTAGCTCATCCGTGCCCCCTGCTTCCGTAATAGAAGGACGCGGCAATGCGCTTTGCGCAATCGTCGATACCGTCAACGTCATGGGCAAGGAAGCACCAATCGCCTCCCCGCCGCTATCACGAAACACCACATACTCCACCACCACCTGCTTGCCCACTGCCGCCGCAATAAACTCGCGCGGCACCGGCGCCTGCGCCTGCCCCTCGGTGGTCACTGTCACCCATGGCACATAGGAGGTCTGTGCACCCGCCACCGTCCACAAGCCGGCCAGCACATTGCCCACCTTGAGCCGTGCATCGGTCACCGTCAGCGTGGCGGTGTTTTCCTCATTGCTCGTACCCGGCTTGATCGGGTTCAGCGGGTTAACCGACGCCCCCGTCCCATCACGCACCAGCGGCGCCGCCCACGGCTCGCCAACCGCCTCGCCGATGACGTCGATGCGCAGGTACTTGGACGGCTTGGGCGGCGCGGTCCCTCCCGCGTCCTGCAGCAGGTACGAAACATCCACATGCCCGCCCCCAATGGCCGCCGCCTTGGCGTTGGGCACGGTGAACAGCAACAATCCCGGCACGTTCCCTACCGGCAAGGTCTGTTCGAATGCCTCCGGCTGGCCCGTCGAGGTTTGCCCATCCCAGCGAACCGTTACCTGGTCGCCCCGCACAAAGACGGGCGGGTAGGGATACACGTACACGTACACGTCATTAGTGCCCAAGTGGTCCAGCCGCAACACATCATTGGGGGCGTCGGGTACCTCTGGCACTGGCAGTGCATTGGGGTTGGCGTGCACGAACACCAGCGTAATCACCGACCACGGTTGGCCTACGCTGTCCTCCGAGATGTTGTTGACCTGGTCGTACACCCGGTAAAAAACCATTAAATCCCGGCCATCGCCGCCCAGCGCGATGACTGCGGCGGTGATGTCGATATCGATGCTGGCGCCCACCTCGCTTGGGAGCACCGTCCGAGGCGGTAGCGCAAAACCGTTCCAGCGCAGATCAATGACGTCGTAGGCGGCCATGTAGGGGTATGGCCGGATGGTCACCTTGAAGCCCGCCTGGGCGTCCGCCTCGCTGACGCCGTCGGCAATGATGTGCGCCGGCAACACGGGAGCCACGAGGTTCTGGTGTTGCGGGTCAGGGCTGGGGTCGACGCCGCCGGGGCGGGTGAGCTTGATGCGATAAAGGCGCGGCACCGAGGCTTCTTGTGCGCCCGCGACACGGGTCACGGTGTAGTGGATGGAGACCGTCTGGTCGGTGCCCGGCCTGAACGCACCGTAGGGAATGTGCAGGTCGACAGCAATATTGGGAATGGCCACGGTGTGGATGTGCACCTGGACGTTGTCGAAAAACACCTTGATTTCATCATTGCTGCTCATGTTGACGTAGGGATCGACCACCACGTGCAAGCCGGTGATAGCGTTGACCAGGCCCAAGCCGATGCCGCCCAGGGCGGCACTGATGTCGACCGAGGCGGGAATCTTCAGGTCGGGCACTGCCCGGGGGCTATTGGCCGCGGCAGGCAGGGCTGTGCCGACCACGGCCGGTTGGCCGGGGATGATGGGGTGGATCAAGAGCCGGTTTTTTTGTAGCCGGAGGTTAAGGGGCATGGTCTGGGGCTCCGCGAATGGCTGGAGCGATCATTGGGCGCTTCTGGTGGGAGGCCCGCAACTGTAAGAACTGACAGGTGCGGCTGAAACCCCGTAGCAGCTGCCGAAGGCTGCGTCAGCGGTGTAACAGGTGTAACGCGGGGCTCCGGACGCGGCCGGCGGCCGCTGCTACAGGGATCAACCCCACACCCGCCACCACTGCCCTTTCGTCGGCCGGCTGCGGGGCAATACGGCTGGCATGTCCTTCAGGCGCACCCACGGCTCATCCTGCCAATACAGCACCGTCACCTCGCCGCCCTGGGCGTGCATCGCGCCCATGGCCGGCGCGGTGCCGGCACCTGACTGGCGCAGCGCGGGCACCACCTGCTGGGTCAGCCACTGCCGCAAGGCGCGGTTTTCCGGCATGTGGCTGTGCAGGATCAGCGCCAGTGCGCCGGTTTCGCTCACCAGCAGGTGCTTGGCCCACTGGCCGTCCGCCTTGACCCAGGCTTCCTGGTGCTGGTCGTCGTCGAGGCTGCGGGTGCGGCGCTCGATGAAGTGCACGCCCATCAACCGGCCCAGGTCGTGCAGGCACAGCCAGGCCTGGCCTTCGATCATCAGGGCGCGCAAGGGGATCTTGTGGCGGAAGAAGGTGGTGGCGACGAAGGCGTCCATGGCGAAAGCTCCTTGCGGGTGAAGGGCTGCCACGGTGGTTGAGTTTCGGGGTGGCAGCTGCGTGCAGGTTGACGAACCGGTGGCACCGGCAGGCGCGAAGGCCTCCCACACGCAGCTGCCATAACACTTATCTCAGGCGTTGGGGCCTGAAACAAGCGGTATGGTGCTGCGGTGTGCCACGCAGGTCGTCAAACCTGATCCCCGAGGCTTCGGAGACGGTGCGCAGGGTAAGGCTGCACCAGGCCAGGTGGCAATCAAAGGAATGTTAAGGGTTGTGTCGAGCCCCGTAGCAGCTGCCGAAGGCTGCGTCAGCGGTGTATCAGTTGACTACGCGTTGGGCCCGGACGCCGCCTGCGGCAGCTGCTACGGGGAGAGCAATTGCGCCAGGCGCTGCAGTTCGGCGGGTTCAACGTCGGAGACGGCGATGAACTGCATGTGGTTTTGCCGCCACGTCACCAGGTTGAAGCCACGGCTACTCAGGGCCTGGCGCGCGGCGTCGGGCTGCGCACTGGGCATCACGAACACATTGATGGTGTGCTGCCCGTGGCCATAGGTAAGCGCGGCCGCCGTCTGGTGCTGGAGGTAGTCCAGCCGCCCACCCAGCAGCGGAAAGCCTTGCGCGGCGAAGTCCGTCACCGGCGGTGAGAAGTCCAGCTTGCCGGTGAACCACGGCTTGACGGTGTGGCGGTCGGAGGACACCACGTCGTTGAGGTGTTGGCCCATCAGCGACCGCACGTGGCTGGAGACGGCTTCGTCGACAAGGTCGGGCGCGGTGGTGGGCGTGTGGATATACAGCACCAGCGCCAGGGCCAGCATGGCCGCCGAGGCCAGCGGCGCGAACCATTGCCGCCAGGGTTTGGCGGCTGCCGGTGCGTCCATGTCGCGCAGCAGCACCCTCAGGTCAGCCGGCACGGCAAAGCGTGGCGCGGTGGTTTGCACGCTGGCCACCCAGCGTGTCAGTTCGGCCATTTGCCGTGCGCAGTCAGGGCATTGCGCCAGGTGCGCCTGCACATTCTCGCGCTCCTGGGGCGCCAACTCCTGGTCCACATAGGCCGTCAACAACGCCTGGCACGCCCTGTGGTCGATCATGGCAGCAGCCCCTGCAAGTGCACCCGCAACGCCGCCCGCGCGCGGGCCAGGCGCGACATCACGGTGCCGATGGGCACGCCCGTCACCTGGGCGATGTCCTTGTACGGCAGGCCTTCCAGGTCTTTCAACACGATGACCTCCCGGTACCCCGGCGCCAGTGCCTGCAGGGCTTGTTGCAGCAAGTGGGCGTGTTCGGCCTGCATGGCCATGCCCTCGGGGTTCAGCGCCGCGTCGTCACTGATGTCGTCGTCCATGGCCACCCACGGCGTGTGCGCGGCCAGGCGCAGCCAGCTCATGCTTTCGTTGCGCACGATGCTCAGGAACCAGGCGCGCGGGTTTGCGCCGTCGAAGCTGTCCAGGTACTTGAAGGCGCGGTAGGCGCTTTCCTGCACCACGTCGTGGGCGGCTGCGTCGCTGGCGGTCAGCCAGCGTGCCAGGTTGTAGGCTGCTGGCAGGTGCGGGGCGAACAAGGCTTCGAAGCGCTTCATGGCGGCTTTTGACCTGACCTGTGTGAAGTAACCGCCAGGGGCGCGGTTTTATTCCCGCAAAAATAAAAAAAATGTGCGGAATAAACCCCACCCCTGCCCCGTTTAGATGACTGTCAGCCAACTGCGACGGAGCCATGCCATGACCACCCGACACCCCCGCACCGACAGCTTAGCCGCCTACGCCCCCACGCGCCGCGAGTTGCTCAAATGCTCGGCCTGGGCCGGCGCGGGCGTGGTGTGGGCGCTGAGCGGCGGCATCCCCCGCGCCTTTGCCCTCGACAGCAGCGGCCAGCCCACTGACCCCAAGGCGCTGGCCACGGGCTTTCAGTTCGTGCAACTGAGCGACTCGCACATCGGCTTCAACAAGGAGGCCAACCCCGAGCCGCTGAAAACCCTGCAAATAGCCATCGACAAGGTCATCGCCCTGCCCGTGCGCCCGGCGTTGATTTTGCACACCGGCGACATTACCCACCTGTCGCGGCCGGACGAGTTCGATCTGGCCGACCAGGCTTTCAAGGCCCTGCCCGCCACGGTGCACTACGTGCCCGGCGAGCACGACACCATGGACGAAGGCGGCGGCAAGTTGTACCTGCAACGCTACGGCAAAGGCACCCAGGGCAACGGCTGGTACAGCTTCGATGACCACGGCGTGCACTTCATCGCGCTGGTGAACGTGTTCAACTTCCAGGCCGGCCACGAGGCCACCCTGGGCAGCGACCAGCTGGCCTGGCTGGCCGACGACCTGCGCGCGGTGAGCAAGAGCACGCCGGTGGTGGTGTACACGCACATCCCGCTGTGGACCATCTACCAGCCCTGGGGCTGGGGCACCGAGGACGGCGCCCAGGCCATCGCCCTGCTGCGCGACTACGGCTCGGTGACGGTGCTCAACGGCCACATCCACCAGGTGATCCAGAAGGTGGAAGGCAACATCACCTTCCACACCGCACGCGGCACCGCCTACCCGCAACCGGCGCCGGGCGCGGCGCCCAACCCCGGGCCCATGACCGTGGCCGCCGACCAGTTGCGCAACTACCTGGGCCTGACCGAGGTGCGCGCCACCCAGGGAGACCACCCGCTGGCGTTGCTCGACGCCACCCTGGTGACGTCATGAAGGCCTGGCTGTTGTTGGCGCTGCTGCTGGCCGGCAGCGCCCAGGCCGCCGAGGTGCGCATCGACATCAAGGGCTTCATGTTCGACCCGCAGCCGCTGCAGATACCCACCGGCACCACGGTGACCTGGGTCAACCACGACCCCATCCCGCACACGGTGGCGGAGAGCGGGCATCTGTTTCGCTCGGGGGCGCTGGATACCGATGACACCTTTTCCTGGACCTTTACCACGGCGGGTACGTTCCAGTATTTCTGCACGGTGCACCCGCAGATGGTTGGAACTATTCATGTAACCGCAGATTGAAAAAGGTTAACAACTGTAAGTTCTGACAGGTGTCAGCAACACGTGATGACTCCAGAATGGCGGCGGGATTGCATTCGGCAAACACCCGCACAAAAGGAAAATCATCATGTCTGCATCCATCAATGCCATTCCAGACACCATTCAATGGCGAGACAATAACGGACCGGAAGAAACGGGGTACGCCGCTTGGAGGCACAGTGACAACACCTGGCAGCTACGAACAGTCCTCGCGGCATCGAATACCAAGGGGATATTCGCGTTTGATATTGCTGGTGCCTTCGAAAACCAGAGCGGCTCGGCGCCGCTAACAGAAGACACGTTCTTTTACGGCTGGCTTACTGATTGGGGCTACACCTATTCCCCGACAGTGAGCGGCCAGATCGATTTCAGCTTTAAAACAACCGAAGCAAGTACCGCAACCTTTCATGCGACACTTGAAAATGGTAAGGAAATTATCGGCAGCTTCAATCTAGGGCTGTCGCCATCTGGCCAATGGGAGTTAGCAGACGAGGAAATCCAGCGCATTCGTAAAGAATTGAAGTGACACACGGATATCGACATCACTTTCACTGATGCCTGATATCGACACCCTCCATTTCAACCCCGGCATGGCGCCTTCGTAGAATGGCGCCATACCCGAATGGAGGGCCTTGATATGAAATACCTGATCGCACTCGCGCTGTCCGTACTGGCCGCGTTCAGCTCCTTCACCCACGCCGCCGAAGCGGCACCGGTGCAGGCCGCCGTACAAACCCAGGCCAGCGCTGGTTATGACTACTCCCAGGACCTGGACATTGCCAAGGTGGTGCGCATGAACACCGCGCCCGGCAACCAGTGTGGCCCGGTGCAAGGCCACATGACCTACATCGACAGCAAGGGCGTACAGCACGAGCTGAACTACACCCGCCTGGGCGACAGCTGCGACAAGGGCTGATCAGCGCGCAGCCAGCCGTGCACACAAGCGGCTGACGCACACCGACCCCACCACCGCCAAAATGATCGGCACCAGGAAATCGTGCTCGATGCGGGTGAATTCCACCACCAGCACGATAGCCGTTAGCGGCATGCTCATGGAGGACGACAGGAACGCCGCCGCACCGACAATGGCGAACGCGCCCAGGGGCACGCCGGGCCACAGCAGGTTCCAGCCGCCGCCCAGTATCACAGCCAGCAAGGCACCGCAGGCCAGCGCCGGGGTTAGCAAGCCGCCTTCGGCACCGGCACGCAGGCTACTGCTGGTGACCACCAGTTTGGCCAGCAGCAATACCGCCGCCAGGCCAATGGTGAGTTGGTCGTCGAAGCCCAGCTGCGCCGGGCCCTTGCCGTTGCCCAGCACCTGCGGCAGGTAGATGGCCAGGCAGCCAATCAGGGTGAAGTTGAGCAGCGACAGCAGCGGCAGTTGCCAGCCGCGCGCCGCGCGCTCGCGAGCGGCCCCCGTCAAGCGCGTGAAACCGTAGGCGGCCAGGCCGAACAACGGCCCGCACAGTACGGCCCAGGTGATCAAGCCAGGGCTGACGACGAACGCCGGCACTGTGTATTGCGCCTCCGCGCCCAGGCCCAGCCAGGCCACTGATGCGCCGATGGCCGAGGTGGCCAAGGCAATGATTGCCTCCCGCCAGGCGAATTTTGCCAGCAACACTTCCAGCACGAACACCGCACCGCCCAGCGGCACGTTGTACACCGCCGCCAGCCCAGCGCCGGCGCCGCAGGCGATCATCAGGCGGCGGGTGTCGCTGTCCAGGCCGCTCCAGCGCGAAAGGCGGTCGGCGATCAGCGAGCCCAGTTCGCGGGGCGCCACTTCGCGGCCCAGGGGTGAGCCTAGGGCCACGGTGATGATCTGCAGCAACACATGCACCAAGGTGGCCTTGCCGGGCATGCGCGCTTCGGCGGTGTTGACGGCTTTTTTGATGCTGACCAAGGGTTTGCCAAAGCGGTACAGCAGGTACCAGCCCAGCCCTGCGACCAGGCCGCACAGCGCCAGGGCAGCCACGCGGCGCTCGGGCGCGGCGGCGGTTACGCCGAACAGGAAGCTTTCATGGCCCACCAGGTGGTCCTGGCTGTAGCCGTAGGCCAGGTGCTGGATGCCGTGCAGCAGCAACGCCAGCAGCATGCCGCCCAGGCCGGCGCCGATGCCGGTGAGCAGTACCACGAAAACCAGGGCGGCGGTGGCGCGCACCGGTGAACGAGTGGCCAGGGGTGTTTCAGGCAACGACATGCAGGGCTCCAGCCGTGTAGGGATGGCGTTGATGGTAGCGGGCGCGGGGGTGGGCGCCTATGGCTGGGGCGGTTATTGGGAGCTGGGCGGTATGGGTTGTCCGTTACACGCCGTTTTGCGCTGTTTTGTCGCCGCAGTACCTTCGCGTAGCCGCTGCCGCAGGCTGCGGTGCCCCTCGTGTGCACTGCAGATCCAGAGCGAGGCGCAGGGCCAGCGCAGCCTGGCGGCAGCGGCTACGCGAAGGTGGAGGGCCTGATTGGGGCGATTGTTACCTGATTTGGAAAACAGACTTACGACCTGCGACCTAGCGTCGCACCCTAGCCGTTGGTAGAGTAGCGCCGGATTGAAAGAACCTGTAAGGAACGCCCATGCTTCGTCTCGTCGCCTACGCACTGCTGCTGTTGATTTCGTGCGGCATTGCCGTCGATCATCGCCGCGAGTACCGCCGTGGTCAGGCCCGTCGCCGGGCGCTGGTGGCTTCGCAGCACACCCGCGCCCAAGACTGACGCCTACTGCAACGACGCCTGCCCACCCGGCAATACCGCCCGCAGATGGCTGATCAGCACTTTGATCTTGGCATCCAGGTAGCGCCGGTTGGTGTACACCGCATAGACGTTCAAGCACTGCAACCGATACTGCGGCAACACCCGCACCAGGCTGCCATTGTCGATGCCCTTCTGGGCCGAGAACACCGGCAGCGAGCCTATCCCCATCCCTGATTCGATCGCCTCGATCATGGCATCGCCCATGTTCACCTGGAACGCCGACGGCCCCAGGGTGATGCGCTGCACGTCCTCGTCCCCATGAAACTCCCACTGGTTGCTGGCACTGCTGGGGTTCACCAGCCGCAGGCACTCGTGGCGCTGCAACGCCTGGGGCGTGGCCGGTGCGCCATGGCGGGCGATGTAGTCGGGGGAGGCGCACAGCACGCTGTAGGACTGGCCGATGCGCTGGCTGACGTAGCCCGAGTCGGGCAGTTGCGGGGCCAGCACGATGGCGACGTCGATGCCCTCCTCGATCAGGTCCGGCATGCGGTTGGCCATGGTCAGTTCAAAGCTGACGTCGGGGTATTGCTGGCGGTAGTCGGCAATGGCCGGCACCACGTAGTGGCGGCCCACGCCCATCATCGAATGCACGCGCAGGCGGCCGCTGGGGCGCAGCTGGGTGTCACCGGCTTCGACTTCGGCTTCGTCGACGTGGGCGATGATCTGTTCGCAGCGGGCCAGGTAGCGCTGGCCCACTTCGGTGAGGGCGACGTGGCGGGTGCTGCGGTTCAGCAGGCGGGCGCGCAGGTGTGTCTCCAGCGCGGCGACGCTGCGCGAGACGGTGGCCACGGCCACGTTCAGTTGTTTGGCGGCATGGCTGAAACTGCCAGCCTCGGCGACGCAGACGAAGGTGCGCATATTTTGCAGAGTGTCCATCGAATGCCTCTTGGATGGTGAAGCTGCAATTGTCACACACAGATGCGGAATGATTATTCCGCAGGATGAAAAGGCTATTCCCCCAAAACGAAAAAGCCCACCCCCGTAGCAGCTGCCGCAGGCTGCGTCCCCCACCACCGCAGCCATTAAGTCGGAATGCGGTGGGGCCGGACGCCGCCTGCGGCAGCTGCTACGGGAAGCCCATCAGATGCCGTCGCGGGCGATGTCCATGGCGAAGTAGGTGAAGATCAGGTCGGCACCGGCGCGCTTGATGGCGCCCAGGCTTTCACGCACCACGCGGGCTTCGTCGATGGCACCGGCCTGGGCACCGAACTTGATCATCGCGTATTCGCCACTCACCTGGTAGGCGGTCAGCGGCAGGCGCGAGGCTTCGCGGATGTCGCGGATGATGTCCAGGTACGCACCGGCCGGCTTGACCATGATGGCGTCAGCGCCTTCCTGCTCGTCCATCAGCGACTCGCGCACGGCTTCGCGGCGGTTCATCGGGTTCATCTGGTAGGCCTTGCGGTCACCCTTGAGCGCCGAGCCGCCGGCTTCGCGGAACGGGCCGTACAGGGCCGAGGCGAACTTGGTGGAATAGGCCATGATCGAGGTGTCGATGAAGCCCGCCTCGTCCAGGGCGCTGCGGATGGCCTGCACCTGCCCGTCCATCGCCGCCGACGGCGAGATGAAGTCGGCACCGGCGCGGGCGGCGGCAACGGCCTGCTTGCCCAGGTTGCGCAAGGTGGCGTCGTTGTCCACGCCGTGGTCGCACAGCACGCCGCAGTGGCCGTGGGAGGTGTATTCGCAGAAGCAGGTGTCGGCCATCACGATCATTTCCGGCACGGCGTCCTTGCAGATGCGCGCCATACGCGACACCAGGCCGTTTTCCTGCCAGGTGTCGCTGCCGTCGGCATCCAGCTTGTGCGACACGCCGAAGGTCATCACCGACTTGATGCCGGCGCGGGCGTAGCGCTCGATCTCGCCGGCAAGCTTGGATTCGGGAATGCGCATCACGCCCGGCATGCTGGTGATCGGCACGAAGTCATCGATTTCTTCCTCGACGAAAATCGGCAGCACCAGGTCGTCCAGGCTGAACTCGGTTTCCTGGAACAGCGAACGGAGGTTCTCGGAACGCCGCAGGCGCCGTGGACGAGCGATAGGGAACTGGGACATCGGAAATCCTGTGTTGAAGATGACAATTCAGTGCGTCAGATTATGCCTGTCCGGCGTTGAGGACAAATCGGCTTTGACAATGCATTCTTGCAGCTATTGTAACAGTGCCTGCCAGGGCCTCGCATTCATCAAGGGAACCATCATGGCCAAGCTGCGCGTAGGGGTAATTTTCGGGGGCCGTTCGGCCGAGCATGAAGTGTCGCTGCAGTCGGCGCGCAACATCGTCGAGGCACTGGACCGCGAGCGCTTCGAGCCGGTGCTGATCGGCATCGACAAGGACGGCCAGTGGCACCTCAATGATGCCTCCAACTACCTGCTGAACCAGGAAGACCCGGCGCTGATCGCCCTCAACCGCTCCAACCGCGAACTGGCCCTGGTGCCCGGCAAGGCCCAGCACCAGCTGGTGGAAACCGGCGCCTCGCCCTTGGCGCACATCGACGTGATCTTCCCGGTGGTGCACGGCACCCAGGGCGAGGACGGCTGCCTGCAAGGCCTGCTGCGCATGGCCGACCTGCCCTTCGTGGGCTCTGATGTGCTGGGCTCGGCGGTGTGCATGGACAAGGACGTCAGCAAGCGCCTGCTGCGCGACGCGGGCCTGGCCATTACCCCCTTCATCAGCCTCAACCGCGCCACCGCCCGCCGCCGCGACTTCGCCCAGGTGCAGGCCGAGCTGGGCCTGCCGCTTTTCGTCAAGCCGGCGAACCTGGGCTCGTCGGTGGGCGTGAGCAAGGTCGAGGACGAGGCCGGTTACTGGCAGGCCGTGGAACTGGCCCTGGCCTTCGATGAAAAAGTGCTGGTGGAAGCCGCGGTCAAGGGCCGCGAAATAGAATGCGCCGTGCTGGGCAACGACGAGCCGCTGGCCAGCGGCTGCGGCGAGATCGTGGTCAAGGGCGGCTTCTATTCCTACGACAGCAAATACATCGACGGCGATGCCGCCCAGGTGCTGGTGCCGGCAGACATCCCCGCAGCGGCCAGCGAGCGCATTCGCGCGCTGGCGGTGGAAGCGTTCCAGGTGCTGGGCTGCAGCGGCCTGGCGCGGGTGGACGTGTTCCTGACCGACAGCGGCGAGGTGATCATCAACGAGCTCAACACCCTGCCCGGCTTCACCCGCATCAGCATGTACCCGCAGCTGTGGCTGGCGGCGGGCATGACCTATACCGAGCTGGTGAGCCGGTTGATTGAATTGGCGTTGGAGCGGCACGGGCGGCGCAGTGGGTTGAAGTCGAGCCGGTAGGAGCCACGGGGCGGCCATCCGCCTTGGTCGCGATACATACACCGCAAATGAACCTGCCATGCGACCGGCGTCGTGGCCATCGCGGCCAAGGCCGGCTCCTACCGCCCACCGTGGTAGGAGCCGACCTTGGTCGCGATACATACACCGCAAATGAACCTGCCATGCAACCGGCGTCGTGGCCTTCGCGGCCAAGGCCGGCTCCTACCGCCCACCGTGGTAGGAGCCGACCTTGGTCGCGATGCATACACCACGACTGAACCTGCCATGCAACCGGCGTCGTGGCCATCGCGGCCAAGGCCGGCTCCTACCGCCCACCGGGTAGGAGCCGACCTTGGTCGCGATACAGCCACCGCAAATGAACCTGCCATGCAACCGGCGTCGCGGCCAAGGCCGGCTCCTACCGCCGACCGTGGTAGGAGCCGACCTTGGTCGCGATGCACACACCGCAAATGAACCTGCCATGCGACCGGCGTCGTGGCCTTCGCGGCCAAGGCCGGCTCCTACCGCCCACCGTGGTAGGAGCCGACCTTGGTCGCGATGCAGCCGCCGCGACTGAACCTGCCATGCAACCGGCGTCGTGGCCATCGCGGCCAAGGCCGGCTCCTACCGCCCACCGTGGTAGGAGCCGACCTTGGTCGCGATGCACACACCGCGAATCAATCGGTCATGCAATCAGCGTCGTGGCCAACCGCCAACCGGGGTAGAGGCAGCCACCGCGAATCGCCGAGCCGGCAATAATCGGAAGCTATTCAACGCCACGCGACGCGCCCGCATGCACTAGGTTTGGGTTTTGCCAAGGAGGCACTCCCCCATGCACAAATCACCCAACCTGCGGAACGGTCGCTTCTCGGAATTGAATCGCGTGTACCTGTTGACCACGGTCACCCTTGATCGCAAGACGCTCTTCACACACCGGCACCTTGCATGCCCGGTGATAGATGCCATCAAAACAGCCGAGCGCGAGCAAGCCGCACGCACCCTCTGCTGGGTGCTGATGCCTGACCATCTACATTGGCTGGCAGAGCTGCGCCAAGGCACCCTGGCTGGGCTGATGGGGCGCCTTAAGTCTCGATCAACGCTTGGTATCAATCGCGCTGGGGGCACCACGGGCCCCGTCTGGCAACGGGGCTATCACGACCATGCCCTGCGCCATGAAGAGGATCTCATGCGCATGGCCCGTTATGTGGTCGCCAATCCGATTCGCGCCGGGATCGTGGTGTGTCCCGCCGACTACCCGTTCTGGGGCGCGTGCTGGCGCACCGAAAGCGCGCTTAAAGCACCTGCTGGTCAGTAATCATCGACTGCACGATGAAGTCTTTCTGCGCAGGGGTCAGGGTATCCCAGATGTGAGTTTTGCCGTACAGCCCCAAGCCGCCGATGATGTACAGCACCAGGGCGCAGATGATGGCGATGGAGGTGGCGGTCCAGCGGCCTTCGTCGTGTTCTTCGTGGGCGCCCTGCAGTTCGGCGCGCGGGCTGACGGAGGTGCCGCTGAACAGGCGGCGGAACGTTTGCAACAGGAAAAGCAGGACCAGGCGCAGCATGGGTTTTCAGTCTCTCTAAAAGGTACAGGGGGGCGCAGTCCGTGCGCGGCTGTGAATCAAAAAGCGGAAACGAAAAAGCCCGTCGCATGGACGGGCTTTTTTATAAGAAGGAAGGAGGCGTGCTCCTGCGGCTCTGTTGGCCGAATGCTGGCGATTTTACATGTACTATTTGGTTAATTCCACATCTGCCTGCCAACGCACGACAGACGGTCAGTCATCGTACAACCAAGCCTGAACCCCCGTGATCTATGCTGGTTGTTCCACCCGGAGCAGCCGTCATGACGACCCAAGTCTACCTGATCAACAACCTCGATTCGGCGCTGGCCATGACCACAGTGGTCAGCCCCGCCCTCAGCACTGCCGACTGGGGCGTGAACAACACCCAGCTGCCGCCCCTGCTGCACCAGCCGGTGTGGTGGATGAACCGCGACGAAGGGATCACCGACGGCCAGACCTGGCTCTTCACCAGCACCCTGACCCTGGGCGACGTGGCGGTGCAACTGCAGGCGCAATTGACCGGCACCTTTGCCGGCAGCACGATCCTGATCCGCATCAGCGCTGGCGGAAACAGCACTCCATGGTCCGGCGACGCCAACGTCAGCCTCGACTTCGTAGGCCAGGACAACCGCCACTACAGCATCACTGGCACCTACCAGGGCCAGGGCCTGGGCTACGACAACGTGCAATTCTCCATCGGCCAGCGGGCGCTGGCGCAGATCGACCACGTGATCGTGATGATGATGGAAAACCGCTCGTTCGATAACGTGCTGGGCTACCTCTACAGCCCCACACACCCGCCTGCGCTTAACATTCCACCGGCGGCCAACGCCGATTTCCGCGGGCTGGCCTACAGCCCCGCCAGCAATACCGCGCCCGGCGTCAATGGCGGCATGCCGCTGGCGGCGTGCTGCGGTGCCAGCGGCTGGACGGTGCCCACGCCCGACCCGGGCGAGGAGTTCGACCACGTCAGCGCCCAAGTCGCGAACAACATGGGCGGGTTCCTCAAGGATTACGCCAGCCTGCCCAGCACACCCACCGATACCGGCCAGATCATGCAAAGCTATAGCCCTGCGCAGTTGCCGGTGCTGTCGAAGCTGGCCAGGGCGTTCGCGGTCAGTGACGCCTGGCACGCCTCGGTGCCCAGCCAGACCTGGCCCAACCGCAGTTTCCTGCTGACCGGCTCTTCGTTCGGCCAGGTCAACAATGACCATTGGCCGTGGAAGCTGACCACGGTGTTCGACGTGCTGGGCAGCCAGAATATCGACTGGAAGGTCTATAACGCCGGCACCCTGCCCTCCCTGGTCAAGACATTGTTCGCCGAGAACTACTTCGACAACACGCACAACTTCGGCAAGCTGGACGAATTCCAGCACGCCGTGAGCCAAGGTACGCTGCCGCCGCTGACCTTCCTGGAACCCAGCTTCGGCCTCTCGGAAAACCTGGGGCACGACCGCAGCTACCACCCGCCCTACGACGTGCGCCCGGCCGAACTGCTGCTGGCCCAGGTCTACGAGATGATCGCCAGCAGTCCCAAGGTGGATCGCACCTTGTTCGTGCTGCTGTTCGACGAACATGGCGGGACGTTCGACCACGTGCAACCACCTTCCGGTGCGCAGCCGCCACTGCCCTATGCCACGGCGCCAACCGATGGCCAGCCGTTCGCCTTCGACCGCTTCGGCGTGCGCGTGCCGGCCATTGTGATGTCTTCCTATACGCCCCAGGGCGCCGTGTTCCGCAGCGCCACGGGGGTGCCGTTCGACCACACCTCGGTGCTGGCCACGGTGCGCGACTGGCTGGGCCTGCAAACCGCGTTCAAACAACAGCTGCCCAGCCCGCGCATTGCCGCCGCGCCGACCCTGGCGCCGGTGTTGCCGCTCACCCAGCCCAGGCCCTGGCCCTCGCTGAAGGCAGAAATCGCTCAGTTGCAAGCGGCCGTGGCCGGCCTGGCAGCGCAGCCGATGCCTGACGCCACGCCGCTGCACGACCAGCAGCGCGCGGTGCTGATGATGGCCAACATCGAGGCCAGCGGCCGTGCGCCACGGCCCCAGGACTGGCAGGCGGCCAAGGCCCAGTTGCGCACCCTGGGGGATGCCCGGCGCCTGCACCCGGCCTTGGCGCCGTTCCTGCCCAAGCAGTGAGCTGCGTCAGTCGAGCAGCGCATCCACCAACCGCGTCCAATCAAACGGCACCGTATCGGCGTAGGTCATGCCCTGCGCTGCCATGCGCTCCACCAACCCACGCTGGGTAGCGACAATGGCCAAGCTCATGTTCGGCGCCACGCCGACATCGGCCGCGGTCTTGGCCACCTCTTCCATTTCCTCGGCACGCCGGCGGCCATGCTCGGCCACGCGGCTGATCAGGTAGTGCGGCAGCTCGGCGTCCCAGCCCATGCTGGGGAAGCTCTTGTGCAGCGACGCCAGCACCGCGTCCTCGGCGCCATATTGGCGGGCGGTGGACAGGCACTCGGTGGTCAGCGCCTCCAGGCCCTTGATCATCACGCTGCGGCACATCTTGATGGCCGAGGCCACGCCCACCTCCTCGGCGACCACGCGCACATTGAAACCCAACGGCGCCAACCAGCCGGCCACTTCCTCGGCGCGCTCGCCGCCGAGCAGGATCGGCGTCTGCAGCCGTTGCGGTGGCACCGGCGCCATCACCGCGGCGTCGAGGTAGCTGCCGCCGGCGGCCGTGATGGCCGCGCAGGCGCTGCGCTTGGTGTTGGGCGCCACCGAGTTGATGTCCATGAACACCTGCCCCGGCGCGATCAGCGTGGCCACCTGCTCGGCCACGCCCAGGGCGGAGCCGGCGGTGACGGCGCTGATGATCAGGTCGGCGCCGGCAATGGCTTCGGCGGCCGTATGAAACAGGGCCACGCCACTGGCCGTGGCCTTGGCGCGCAGGGCCTCGCCCAGGCGGTCACAGGCACGCACCGCCAGGCCCTGGGCCGCCAGGTCGTGGCCAAGAATACCGCCGGCTTCACCGAAACCGATCAGGGCAATGCGAAGGCTGTGGTCTGTCATTTTGAGCTCTCTGGCAAGGTGGCAACGGGCGCCGTGGCGGCGCGTTCAGGGGTAGCGAGGTAGGCGTCGAAGCGCTGGCGGTCGAAGAGTTTTTCCCAGCGGCAGATCACGAACACCGCCACGCTGTTGCCGATGACGTTGGTGGTGGAGGTGGCGATGGCCAGCACCCGGTCGATGCCGAACAGCAAGCCCACGGCGCCCATGGGCAGCACGCGCACGGTCTGCAGGGTGGCGGCCAGCTTGATCACCGCGCCCCCGGCCGAGCCGGCGCCGCCCTTGGAGGTCAGCAGCATCACCGCCAGCAGGCTCAGCTGCTGGCCCCAGGACAACGAGGTGTCGGTAGCCTGGGCCAGGAAGCCCAGGCCGCAGGCCATGTACAGGCAGGCGCCGTCGATGTTGAAGCTGTAGCCGGCCGGCAGCACGAAGCCCACCACCGCTTCATCGCAACCGGCCTGCTTGAGCTTGTCCACCAGCCGCGGGAACGCCGCTTCGCTGGAGGCGGTGCCCATGGCGATGATCGCTTCTTCCTTGATCACCCGCAGAATCTTCAGCAGCGAGAACCCCGCCAGCGCCGCGACACTGCCCAGGACCAGGAAGATGAAAATCAGCACGCTGGCGTAGTAGGTCAGCACGTAGCGCAGCAGGTACAGCAGCGTCGAATGCCCATAGCTGCCCACGGCCGCCGCCATGGCGCCGAACGCCCCCAGGGGCGACAGGCGCATGATGTAGCCCAGCAGCTTGAAGATCACCACCTGCCCTTCGTTGAGCAGGCGCAGGCCCACCCAGTCGGGCTTGGCACACTGGGCCAGGGCCACGCCCACCAGCACCGAGACGAACAGCACCGGCAGGATCTCGCCATCGACGAAGGCCGCGCCCAGGGTGCGCGGGATGATCGACAGCATGAAGTGGCTGAGGCTGAAACTGTCGGCGGCCAGGGCAGCGGTTTGCCCGGCCGCCTCGCCGGTCAGGGTGTCGGCCATGTGCAGGTGCAGGCCGTCACCGGGCCGCACCAGCGACACCACCACGAAGCCGGTGAGCATGGCCAGGGTGCTGACCACCTCGAAATACACCAGGGTCTTGATGCCGATGCGGCCCAGGCGGCGAAAGTCGCCAATGTGGGCGATGCCGTGGACCACGGTGAAGAAGATGATCGGCCCCAGCAGCATCTTCAACAGGGCGATGAACGCCGTGCCCAGGGGCTTCATCTGCACGGCGGTCTCCGGTGCCAGCAGCCCCAGGGCGATGGCCAGGGCCATGGCGATGAGCACCTGGACATATAGCTTGCCAAGCCATTTCATGGGTGTACCTCGTTGTTGTTTTTATGTCGAACGAGGTTTGCATGGATGGATTTTGCTGGGGAAATGCGTTCGTTTGAGGGGGGCATGCGTTTTGTTTATGCGCGGTTACGTCGCTGCGGGGCGCCGTCGCGCAGCCATTCGTGACTATCAAGCAAATATCAAATGCCGGGGCGGCTATTTTTCCCCCAGCGCGTGGTCTGGATACTGGCCGCCTATTCCCCATCACCTGTCACAGGAAACGCCCCATGAGCATCCCCGCCTTCGGCCTCGGCACCTTCCGCCTCAAAGACCAGGTTGTCATCGACGTGGTGCGCACCGCGCTGGAACTGGGCTACCGCACCGTCGACACTGCGCAGATCTACGGCAACGAGGCCGAGATCGGCCAGGCCATCGCCGACAGCCAGGTGCCCCGCGACGAGCTGTTCATCACCACCAAGATCTGGGTCGACAACTTCGCCGCCGACAAGCTGATTCCCAGCCTGCGCGAGAGCCTGGCCAAGCTGCGCACCGATTATGTCGACCTGACCCTGATCCACTGGCCATCGCCGAAAAACGCCGTGGCCGTGCGCGAATTCATGACCGCCCTGGCCGAGGCCAAGGCGCTGGGGCTGACCCGCCAGATTGGCGTGTCGAACTTCACCATTGAGCTGATGCAGCAAGCCATCGCCGTGGTCGGCGCCGGCGAGATCACCACCAACCAGATCGAGCTGCACCCCTACCTGCAGAACCGCAAGGTAGCCGAGTTCGCGCGCAGCCAGGGCATCCAGGTCACCTCGTACATGACCCTGGCCTACGGCAAGGTCATCAATGACCCGGTGATCGCCGCCATCGCCGCGCGCCACCAGGCCACCACCGCCCAGGTCACCCTGGCCTGGGCCATGCAGCTGGGCTATGCGGTGATCCCCTCTTCCACCCGCCGCGACAACCTGGCCAGCAACCTGGCCGCCGCTGACTTGCGCCTGAGCGACGCCGACCTGGCCGCGATCGCCGCCCTGGACCGCGGCGAACGCCTCACCAGCCCCGCCAGCGTCGCCCCCCAATGGGACTGAGCCGCTAACGCCCGTAGCAGCGGCCGAAGGCCGCGTCCTGGAGCAACGCAGGACCGCCGCAGGACGCAGTCTTCGGCAGCTGCTACGCGAATCTGTAGCCGCTGCCGCAGGCCTTCACCCTCGCTGGAGAACTTCAGTGCACTCAGGGGCCAGCGCAGCCTGGCGGCAGCGGCTACGCGAAATCCTGCGCACATCGCACCGGTAGCAGCGGCGGGGCGGCCATCCGCCGAAGGCCGCGTCCCGGAGCAACGCAGGACCGCCGCCGGACGCAGCCTTCGGCAGCTGCTACGCGAATTTGTAGCCGCTGCCGCAGGCTGCGCAGGCATTCACCCTCGCTGGAGACCTTCAGTGAACTCAGGGGCCAGCGCAGCCTGGCGGCAGCGGCTACGCGAAATCCTGCGCACATCGCACCTGTAGCAGCGGCCAGAGGCCGCGTCCCGGAGCAACGCAGGACCGCCCCCGGACGCAGCCTTCGGCAGCTGCTACGATGGCGGGATCATCCGCTGCCTGCCTGCCCCCATGGAACTGCACATCACCTTCCCCACCCGCAAGGACCTGGGCGAGCAACTCTACCGCCAGCTGTACGACGCCATCGACAGCGGTCGCCTGGCCGCCGGCACCCAGCTGCCGCCCACGCGCCTGCTGGCCACGCAGCTGGGCGTGTCGCGCAAGACCGTGGCCGATGCCTATTCGCGCCTGACCTACGACAACCTGCTCAGCGGCCGCGTGGGCAGCGGCACCTTCGTCAACGCCCGGCCCATCACCCAGCCAGAAGTACAGCCAGCCTCGCCGCTGGCCAGCGCCGCCGTGCTGGCGCTGTGGCGGGACATGCCCATGCCACTCAGCCACGCCGCCGCCCAGGGCCGCGCCCGCTATGAGTTCATCGGTGGTGCGTCGCTGAAAACCCACTTCCCCTTCGACCAGTGGCGGCGCTGCACCCTCTACGCCCTGCGCCAGTTCAATCGCTCCCGCGCCCTGCACGGCGACCCCCAGGGCCTGCCGGAACTGCGTGAAGCGGTGGCGCGGCACATCGGTTTTGCCCGCGGCGTGCGCGCCAGCGTCGACAGCGTGCTGATCACCAACGGCGCGCAGCAGGCCCTGGATTTGATCGCCCGGGTGCTGATCGAGCCCGGTTGCAAGGTGGCCATGGAAGACCCCGGCTACCCCTTCGCCCGCCAGCTGTTCGCCGCCCAGCGCGCCGAGGTGGTGGACGTGCCGGTGGATGATGAAGGCCTGTGCGTAGAGCTGATCCCCGAGGGCACCCGGCTGATCTACGTCACCCCCTCGCACCAGTTCCCGCTGGGCATGCCCATGAGCCTCGCCCGCCGCCAGGCACTGTTGGCCCGCGCCGCACAGCTGGGGGCGATCATCATCGAGGACGACTACGACAGCGAGTTCCGCTACGAGGGGCCACCGACGGACTCGCTGCAGAGCCTGGACCCCTACGGCCTGGTGGCCTACATCGGCACCTTCTCCAAGACCCTGCTGCCCGAACTGCGCCTGGGCTACGCGGTGCTGCCGGCGGCCATTTTGCAAGCGGTGAAAGTGGCCAAGCAGTTGACCGACTGGCACACGCCCACCCTCAGCCAATGGGCCTTGGCCAAGTTCATCAGCGAGGGCGAACTGCTCAAGCACGTGCGCCGTTGCTTCGAGGTGTACAGCGCCCGCCGCGAGCGCATTCTGCAGCGCCTGGCCGGTGACCTGGCGCCCTGGCTGGCCGCCGTGCCAGCCACTGCCGGCTACCACTTGACCGCCCTGAGCCAGTCGGACGCCGACCTGGGCGTGCTGATCAAGGTCGCGCGGCAGGCCGAGGTGGGCCTGTACCCGATCACCCCGTTCTACAGCCGGCAAACGCCGGTGCCAGGCCTGTTGCTGGGCTTTGGCGCCATCGACCTGCTGGACATCGACCCGGCCCTGGATCGGGTGCGCGACATCTTCCAGCAATTGGCCCCCCGGTAAAGCGCCGCATTGGCTATTCGGTGCAATTGGCCTGAGCGTTAAGGTAGCTCCCACACACCACCTACCCCGGAGACACCGAAATGAACAAGCGCATCGAATGGGCCAAAGTCGCACCCGACGCCTACAAGGCCATGGTTGGCCTGGAGATGGCCCTGGCCAAGTCCGGCCTGGAAAACTCGCTGCTGGAACTGGTGCGCCTGCGCGCCTCGCAGCTCAACGGCTGCGCCTATTGCGTGAACATGCACGCCAACGATGCGCGCAAGGCCGGCGAAACCGAAGCCCGGTTGCAGACCCTGACCGTGTGGGAAGAAACGCCGTTCTTTACACCACGCGAACGTGCGGCGTTGGCTTGGGTCGAGAGCCTGACGCAGTTGTCCATTCATCACGCGCCACAGCATCAATATGAAGCGCTGCTTGAACACTTCGACGAAGCGGAAGTCGCTAACCTGACCCTGGCGATTGCCACGATCAATGCCTGGAACCGCTTCGGCGTGGGCTTCGCCATGGTGCCCCAGGCCTGACTGGCAGTTCGCTCCCGGACCGCTGAGTTTCCGCAAGAGACAAATCCCCTCTAAGCGCTCTAGACTGGGCAAAAAACAACACGCCCAGTCAGGAGCCCTCCCCATGTCCACCCCGGAAATCTTCGTGGTCAGCGCCGCGCGCTCGGCCATCGGCAGTTTTGGCGGTTCGCTCAAGGATGTACCGCCCACCCAGCTGGCCACCGACCTGGCCCGCGCCGCCCTTGAGCGGGCCAAACTGGCCCCCGAGCACATCGGCCACGTGGTGTTCGGCACGGTGATCCCTACCGAGCCACGCGACGCCTACGTGTCGCGGGTGGCGGCGGTCAACGCCGGCATTCCTCAAGAAACCCCTGCATTCAACGTCAACCGCCTGTGCGGTTCCGGCCTGCAGGCCATCGTTTCGGCGGCGCAGAGCCTGCTGCTGGGCGACGCCGGCGCGGTGCTGGCCGGCGGCGTCGAGTCCATGAGCCGTGGCCCGTACTTCCTGCAGCAGACCCGCTGGGGCGCGCGCATGGGCGATATCCAGGCGCTGGACTACATGCTGGGCGTGCTGCACGACCCGTTCGCCGGCATTCACATGGGCATCACCGCCGAGAACATTGCCGAAAAGTACGGCATCACCCGGCAGATGCAGGACGAACTGGCGCTGGTCAGCCAGCAACGCGCCGCCCGCGCCATTGCCGAGGGGCGGTTTGCCTCGCAGATCGTGCCCATCGAGATTGCCACGCGCAAAGGCCCGGTGACCTTCGCCGAGGATGAGAACGTGCGCTCCGTGGACGCCGAGCAGTTGGCGAAGATGAAACCGGCGTTCAAGAAGGACGGCACCGTCACCCCGGGCAACGCCTCCAGCCTCAACGACGGCGCCGCCGCGCTGGTGCTGGCCACCGCCGAGACCGTGCGCGCCCACAACCTTGTGCCCCTGGCGCGGCTGGTGGGTTACGGCCACGCCGGCGTGGAGCCGGCGCTGATGGGCCTGGGGCCGATTCCCGCCACCCGCCAGGTGCTGCTCAAGGCCGGCCTGCGGGTGCAGGACCTGGACGTGATCGAGTCCAACGAAGCCTTCGCCGCCCAGGCCTGCGCCGTGGCCCGGGAACTGGATTTCGACCCGGCCAAGGTCAACCCCAACGGCTCGGGCATCTCCCTGGGCCACCCGGTGGGCGCCACCGGCGCGATCATCGCCACCAAGGCCATCCACGAACTGCACCGCATCCAGGGCCGCTATGGCCTGGCGACCATGTGCATCGGTGGCGGCCAGGGTATCGCCGTATTGTTCGAACGCGTTTAATTGAAGGAACATGACATGACCGTGCAACACATCGCCGTCATCGGCGCCGGCACCATGGGCAACGGCATCGCCCAGGTGTGCGCCCTCTCCGGCTACCGCGTCACCCTGTTGGACATCAGCGACGCCGCCCTCGAAAAGGGCCTGGCCACCCTGGGCAAGAACCTGCAACGCCAGGTGAGCAAGCAGACCCTGACCCCGGCGCAGGCCGACCAGGCCCTGGCCCGCATCGCCACCAGCACCGACTATGCGCGGCTCGCCGAGGCCCAGTTGGTGATCGAGGCGGCCACCGAGAACCTCGGGCTCAAGGTGAAGATCCTCAAGCAAATCGCCGAGCAGGTCAGCGAGCAGTGCATCATCGCCACCAACACCTCGTCGCTGTCGGTGACCCAGCTGGCGGCCAGCGTCAACGCGCCGGAGCGCTTCATCGGCCTGCACTTCTTCAACCCGGTGCCGATGATGGCTCTGGTGGAAGTGATCCGTGGGCTGCAGACCAGTGACGCCACCCATGCCCTGGCCCTGGACGTGAGCGGGCGCCTGGGCAAGACCGCCATCAGCGCCGGCAACCGCCCGGGCTTCGTGGTCAACCGCATCCTGGTGCCGATGATCAACGAGGCCATCCTGGTGCTCAGCGAAGGCCTGGCCAGCGCCGAGGACATCGACACTGGCATGCGCCTGGGCTGCAACCAGCCCATCGGCCCGCTGGCCCTGGCCGACCTGATCGGCCTGGACACCCTGCTGGCGATCATGGACGCGTTCCTGGAAGGCTTCGGCGACAGCAAATACCGCGCCGCCCCCCTGCTGCGCGAAATGGTCGCCGCCGGGTACCTGGGCCGCAAGGCCGGCCGCGGTTTCCACCATTACCCGTAACACTGCACCCCGTAGCAGCGGCCACCAGGCCGCGTCCGCAGGCGCCGCGCATTCCCAGGCATACCGCGTCGTGCCCGGACGCAGCCTTCGGCAGCTGCTACGCGGATAACCACGCCCCGTAGCAGCGGCCGCCAGGCCGCGTCCGCAGGCGCCGCGCATTCCCAGGCATACCGCGTCGTGGCCGGACGCAGCCTTCGGCAGCTGCTACGCGGATAACCACGCCCCGTAGCAGCGGCCACCAGGCCGCGTCCGCAGGCGCCGAGTATTCCCAGGGATACCGCGTCGTGGCCGGACGCAGCCTTCGGCAGCTGCTACGCGGATAACCACGCCCCGTAGCAGCGGCCGCCAGGCCGCGTCCGCAGGCGCCGCGTATTCCCAGGCATACCGCGCCTCGTGGCCGCTGCTACACTGGGCAGACGCCCATTCGCTCATATGGCCGCCGATGCTGGACAATCTGCAGCAGCGCATCATCCTCAAGGCTCGGCCCTCGGCCCAGCGCCTGGCCATCGGCTTCATGGCCCTGGTGCTGCTGTCGTTGCTGGGCCTGGACACCTGGCAAAGCTGGACCGCCCGCACCCAGGCGCTGCGGGTGGCGCAGACCCACACCGCCAACCTCGCCCGCTCCCTGGCCCAGCACGCCGAAAGCACCGTGCAGGAAGCCGACTCGGTGCTGGCCGACCTCACCGAACGGGTCCAGGCCGACGGCACCGGCCCGGCGCAACTGGCCCGGCTGCACCGCCTGATGCAGGCGCGCACCCACGAACTCACCCAACTGCACGGCCTGTTCATCTACGACAAGGACGGCCGCTGGCTGGTGACCTCCAACGACGTCGACCCGGCCGGGGTCAACAACGCCGACCGCGAATACTTCCAGTTCCACCGTTTCAACCGCGGCAACGCCGTGCACATCGGCCCGGTGATTCGCAGCCGCACCAACAACCAGCTGATCATCCCCGTGTCACGGCGCATCGAAGGCCCGGACGGCGCCTTTGCCGGCGTGGCCCTGGCGACCCTGGACCTGGAATTTTTCAACCGCTTCTACCAGTCCTTCGACCTCGACCGTCAGGGCGTGATCGTGCTGGCCCTGGCCAACGGCACAGTGCTGGCCCGGCGGCCCTTCGACGAGCACGTGATCGGCACCAGCCTGGCCAAGGGCCGGGTGTTCAGCGAACTGCTGCCCAACCAGCCCTCGGGCAGCAGCATGATGCCGTCGCTGATCGACGGCGTGTCGCGGCTGTTCAGCTACAAGTCCTTGGACAAATACCCGCTGGTGGTGGAGGCCGCCCAGTCCAAGGACGCCATCTATGCCACCTGGCACGCCAACCTGCTGCGCTCGGCGGCGTTCATCCTGGTGGTGGGCGCGGCGCTGTCGGTGTTCGGCGTGGCGTTGATTCGCCAGCTGCGCCACGGCCAGCGCACCGAGGCGCAGCTGCGCAACGCCCACGCGGCGCTGGAGATCCTGGCCATGCAGGACGCCCTCACGGGCCTGGCCAACCGTCGCCAGCTGGACGCCGCCCTGCCCCACGAGATCGGCCGCGCGCGGCGCAACGGCAAGCCGCTGGGGCTGATCATGCTCGACGTCGACCACTTCAAGCGTTTCAACGACCTGTACGGCCACCCCGCCGGCGACCAGTGCCTGCGCGCCGTGGGCCGCGCGGTGCTGGACTGCGTGGGCCGCAGCAGCGACCTGGTGGTGCGCTACGGCGGCGAGGAGCTGCTGGTGGTGCTGCCGGAAAGCGACTGGGCCGGCACCTGGTTGGTGGCCAACAATATTCTCGAGCGGGTGCGCGAGCTAACCATCCACCATGCCGGCAACGACGGTGGCCTGGTGACCCTGAGCGCCGGCGTGCACGTGTGGGTGCCCGAGGGCGAGGACACCCAGCCGCACCTGCTGATCCAGGCGGCCGACCAGGCCCTGTACCAGGCCAAGCACCACGGCCGCAACCGCCTCTACCCCCCGCAACCCCAGCGCCAGGTGCAGCCAGAGCCGCAGCAGGTGTGACGCTTAGCGCGCCACGGGGGCAGGTACGTTCAAAGGCTCCAGGGCACCCAGCTCCATCAAGGTGAAATAGCCTTCGCTCCAGCCCGCCGTGTCGATGTGCCAGACGTTGCCCAGGCGCCGCGGCCGGCGCAGCGGCGTGTGGCCGACGATCACCGCGCGCACGTCACGAATGCCGCTGCCGTCGCCGCGCTTGATGCGCGCGCGCGACCACTGGCAACCCTCGTCGGTGTAGGTTTCGCCGGGCCAGCGGTGCTGGAGGAAGTCGCGCAACTGGCGCCAGGTGGGAAACGGGCAATCGGCGTGCACCAGGCCCACCAGGCCGCGGCTGGTCTCCACTTCCAGGGCCACCGGCAGCTGGCTGAAGCGCTGGGCGTAGAGCTGCTGTTTTTCCGCGCTGGCGTCAATGAACCAGGCGCCGCCGCTGGCGCGGTACATGCGCTCGTCGACGCTGATGTTGGCCTGGTGCTGGATGGCCAGGGCCTCGTGGTTGCCCTGCACGGCGAAGAACCAGGGGCGGTCCAGCCACTCCAGGCACGCTTCGCTTTGCGGGCCGCGGTCCACCAGGTCGCCAACGCTGAACAGGCGGTCGGTGGCCGGGTCAAAGCCCACGCGGTCGAGGGTGGCTTGCAGGCGGCCGAAGTGGCCATGGATATCGCCCACGGCAAAGTCGCGACCACTGGGGTTGCGCGCGTAATGGGCGAATTTGTTCATGGCCAGCCTCCTTGTGCCTCGCTGCACCACGATCTTCGTCTCGTGGCGCCGCGCGGTCAATGGATAGCTGCCGGGAGCTGGGTCAGAGCTTGGCGATGGACACTTCGGTGGACTTCACGAACGCGATCACTTCGCTGCCCACTTTCAGTTCCAGCTCATGGATGGAGCGCGTGGTGATCACCGAGGTAACGATGCCCGAAGCGGTCTGCACGTCGATTTCCGACACCACCGGGCCTTCGATGATTTCCTTGATCACGCCTTTGAACTGGTTGCGTACGTTGATGGCTTTGATGGTCATGGCACGATTCCCTTGTGATGGAAGCTGCGGCCCAGTGCCGCGATGGGTTTACTGTGCCCCAGCCCGGTTAAAATCAAAAGGAATTGATTGTGCTTTTGATATTCCTGCAAAGAATATATCGATGTGCTTGCGCGTGGAACGATCCGGCGTCATCGCGGCCAAGGCCGGCTCCTACCACGCACGCGGTAGGAGCCGACCTTGGTCGCGATGCAGGCATCGCGATTCTCAAGAGGTGAGTTCTACCTCGGCCTGGGCCTGGCGGCTCCACAACCGGAAGTAGTGCCCGCGTTGGGCCAACAGCTGCTCATGGCTGCCATCCTCCACCAGCCGCCCGTGGTCCAGCACCAGGATGCGGTCCAGATGTGCCACCGTCGACAGCCGGTGGGCCACCACCAGCACGGTCTTGTCGTCCATGATCTCGTCGAGCTTGTCCTGGATGAAGCGCTCGGTGATGGAGTCCAGGCTCGAGGTGGCCTCGTCCATCACCAGGATCGGCGCGTCCTTGAGGATCACCCGGGCGATGGCGATGCGCTGCCGCTGCCCGCCCGACAGCTTCACCCCGCGCTCGCCCACCAGCGACTCGTAGCCGTGCTCCATCTCGCCGATGAAGCCCTGGGCGCCCGCGCGGTGGATGGCGGCGTCCAGCTCCTCGTGGCTGGCGTCCAGGCGGCCGTAATGGATATTTTCACGGATAGTGCGGTGGAACAGCCCCGGCTCCTGGGGAATCAGACCGATCTGCCCGTGCAGGGAATGCTGGGTGACTTGGCGCACGTCCTGACCATCGATCAGCACCGCGCCGCCCTGCACGTCGTACAGGCGCAGCAGCAGGCTCAGCAGGGTCGACTTGCCCGAACCCGAAGAGCCCACCAGGCCCACGCGCTGGCCCGCCGGAATGGTCAGGTTGAAGCCCTGGAAAATCGCCTGCCCGGGGCGGTAGCCGAAGGTCACGTCGCGAAATTCGATGTTGCCGCGCTTCACTTGCAGCAGCCCGGCAGTGGCCTGGTCGGTGACCTCGTGGGGGCGCACCAGGGTGCGTACGCCGTTGGCGATGTTGCCGGCGGCCTCGAAGAAATCCAGCAGCCGCCGCGCCAGGTTGCCCACGTCGTTGACGATCAGCAACGACAAGCTGGTGGCCATGACAAAACCGGCCAGGTCCAGGCGCTGGGCGCGCCACAGGTACAGGGCCAGCAGCACCATGCCCAGCTTCAGCGCCACGCCCAGCCCGGACAGCAGCCAGCGGATTTTCTCCATGTAGATGAAGGCCCGGTAGGCGGCCTTCATCTCGCGGTTCAGGTAGCCGTTGAGGTAGTCGTATTCATAGGCGTGGCGGGCGAACAGGCGAATGTTGGTGAGGTTGCTGACCGCGTCCACCACCTTGCCGTTGCTGAGGCTGCGCGCCGAGGAAAACTGCTGCGCCAGCGGTTGACTGCGGCGCGCCAGCCAGTAACTGATGCCGGTGAACAGCAGCGCCCACACCAGCATGAACTGGCCCAGCGCCGGGGCGGCCAGGTACAGCAACAGCACCGAGACGCTGAGGGTGACCACCACCGGAATCAGGTCGAACAGGACGATGGCAATGGTCATGTTCACCCCCATCGACACCTCCGACACCTTGTGCGCCAGGGCCCCGGCGAACTTACTGCTGACGAAGCGGTGGGAGTGCTGCTGCAGGTAGGCGAACAGCGTCTGGGTGACCGCGCGGCGCTGGATAGGCACCACGTGGATGTGGCAGCCGTTGCCGATGCGCAGCATGAGCATTTCCGTCACCAGCAGACCGGCGAACAGCAGCAGCGGCGTTTGCAGAACGTCGAAGGCCTGGTGAATATCGGCCAGGTGGCTGATCAGCCCGGTCAGGCGCCCCAGCCCCCAGGGGACCAGGATCGTGCACACGGCTGCGCCAATCTGCAGCAGCAGGATGGCCAGGTACCAGCCCTTGAAACGGCGCAGGAACAGCAGGACGAAGCCCAACGGGGTGCCCGGAAGGTGGTCGACCTTCCATGTTTCGGGCGTTGCAGTGCTCTGGGACATGGGATAGCGCTTCCTTGGCAAGTCATCCGCAGGATACGGTGGCGAGCATGACAATCATGAAATGTGCCAGAGTTGGTACAAACGTCCACCAAGCGGACCGCGTCGTCTGCATCGCGACTAAAGTCGGCTCCTACGCTGCCCGTGGTAGGAGCCGACTTTAGTCGCGATACAGGCGACGCGGTTTGCCTTTAGAACAGCCCGGACGTCGGCGGGGGCGTGCCTTTCAGCGCCCAGGCGCCCACCGCCGCGGCCTTCCAGTCGCGCGGGTTGTGGTTGGCCACGGTGCGGGCGTTGCGCCAGTGCCGGTCGAGGTTGTGCTGGCGGCTGGTGGTGGAGGCGCCGCCCACGTCGAACAGGCGCTCGGCGGCCTTCAGTGCGCTGTCGGCGGTGATGAACTGCGCCTGGGCCACTTCCACCGCGGCCTGCTCCACCAGCGCCGGCGCCTGGCCGGCGGCCCAGGCGCGGTCAATGCTGTCGGCGGCGCGCAGCACCACGGCTTCGGCGGCGTAGGCGCGGGCGGCGATCTCGCCCACGCTCAGCTCCACATAGGGGTCATCCACCGAGCGGCTGGCGCTGCTGTGCTTGATGGGCCGCGCATGGTCCTGGGCAAAGCGCACCGCGTCGTTAAAGGCGTTGCGGGCGATGCCGGCCTGCACGGTGGCGAGGAACAGCTGCAGGAACGGCGTGACGATGGTCCGCGTGCCCTCTTCCACCGTGCGCGTGCGCAGCTCGTCCGGGTACACGATCACGTCGTCCAGGCGCGTGGTGCCGCTGGCGGTGAGGCGCTGGCCCATGGCGTCGAAGTCGTCCAGCAGCACCAGGCCCTGGCGGTCGCGGGGCAGCACGAAGGAGCGCGGGAGGTCGTCCTCGTCCAGCGCCACCACGCTGATCCAGTCGGCGTACAGCGAGCCGGTGCTGTAGTACTTGCTGCCGTTGACCCGGTAGTGGTCGCCCTGGCGCACGATGCGCGCGCTGATCGCGCCGTTGGCGCCGCCCACTTCCCAGCCGGCGTTGCCCAGCACGGCGCCGTCCAGGTAGCGGGCGAACCAGCGCTGGCGTTCGGCGTCGGCGTCCTCGGCGCTGCTGGCCAGCAGGCCTTCGACAAACGCCAGGCCCGGGCGCAGGGCCTGGGCGGTGTTGGAGTCGACGCTGGCCACCGCCAGCAGCACTTCGATGGTGTCGCGCACGCTGGCGCCGGGGCCACCAGCGGCTTGCGGGATGCGCAAGGTGTAGAGGCCAGCCTCGGCCAGCTGGCGCACGGCGTCGTAGGGCAACTGGCGGTCGCGCTCGCGGGCGGCGGCGCCGGCCTCGATGGCGGGCAGCAAGGCGTTGATGCGGTCTTTCAGGGCCTGAACGGTCATGGGTACTCCTGGGCAGTTCAAATGGCAATCTTCCATAGCCGCGACTCGTCGAAGAGCCACAGCGGGTTTTCGTCTTCCTGGGGCGGTGCCACCCATTCCACGCCCGCGCCGGGCAGGCGCGGCACGGCGGCCAGCAGGCGGCGGGTGTAGGCGTGGCGCGGTTGGCCGAACACCTGCGCCACCGGGCCGCTTTCCACTACCTGGCCGTGGCGCATCACCAGCACCTGGTCGCTGACCTGGCGGATCACCCCCAGGTCGTGGGAGATGAACAGGTAGGCCATGCCCAGGTCGGCCTGCAGGTCAGCCAGCAAATCCAGGACCTGGGCCTGCACCGACACGTCCAGCGCCGACACCGGCTCGTCGCAGACAATCACCTTGGGGTTGCTGGCGATGGCCCGGGCAATGGCCACGCGCTGGCGCTGGCCGCCGGACAGTTGCAGCGGCCGGCGGCTGGCCAGGGCGCCGGGCAGGCGCACCTGGTCAAGCAGCTTGGCCACGCGCGCGCCCTGCTCCGCCTTGGCCACGCCGGCCACGTCGAGGGCGTCGGCGAGGATCTGGCCGACGCTCCAGCGTGGGTCAAACGAACTGAGCGGGTCCTGGTAGATCACGCTGATGTCACGGCGGCGCAAGCGGCGCTGAGCCTCGCTGACCGTATCGCCGACGGCGTTCCAGGGTTGGCCGGCGAAGCTCACGGTGCCGGCGTCCGGGGTCAGCAGGCCCAGGGCGATGCGCGCGGCGGTGGTCTTGCCCGAGCCCGACTCGCCGACAATGCCCAGGGTCTGCCCCGCGCGCAGTTCGAAGCTGACGTCGTTGACCACCTGCCGCACCTGGCGGTCCGGGCCCACGTAGCGCTTGCCCAGGCCGCTGGCGCGCAACAGCACCTCGCCGGTGGCTGGCCGCGCCGCGCGGCCGTGCTCGCCGGGCACCGCGTCCAGCAGCGCCTGGGTGTAGGGGTGGCTGGGCTGGCGCAGCACCTGTTCGGTGGGCCCCTGCTCCACCACTTCGCCGTGGCGCAGCACCAGCACCTCGTCGGCCAGCTGCGCGACCACCGCCAGGTCATGGCTGATGATCAATAGCGAATCGCCCCGCGCCTTGATCGCCTGCAGCACTTCCAGGATCTGTGCCTGCACCGTGGCGTCCAGGGCCGTGGTCGGTTCGTCGGCAATCACCAGGTGCGGGTCCAGGGCCAGGGCGCTGGCGATCAGCGCGCGTTGGCGCAGGCCGCCGGACAACTGGTCGGGACGCTGGCGCGCACGCAGCGCCGGCTCCGGCACGCCCACGCGGTCCAGCAATTGTTGTACCCGCTGCGGGCGGCTGACGGCGGTGCCCCACTGGTGGGTGGTCAGCACTTCGAGAATTTCCTTGCCCACCGGCCGCAGCGGGTCCAGGGACACCAGCGCGTCCTGCAGCACGAAGCCGATGGCCTGGCCACGCAGCTGGCGCCACTGGCGTTCGGACAGTTGCAGCAGGTCGTGGTCGCCGTAGCGCAGGGTGCGCGCGCTGATCTGCGCGCCGGCGCCGGCCAGGCCGATCAGGCTGCGCGCGGTGACGCTCTTGCCCGAACCGGACTCACCCACCAGCGCCAGGGTCTTGCCCGGCGCCAGGGTGAAGCTCAGGTCACGGACCACGCTGTGCTCGCCAAAGCGAATGGACAGCCCTTCGACAATCAGGGTTTTGCGGCTCATGACAGGCGGCCCTCCAGGCGTTGTTGCAGGTAGCGGCCCAGCACCGTGGTCGACAGCGTGGTGAGCACGATGAACAGGCCCGGGACGATGGTCAGCCACGGCGCGTTGACCACGAAGTCGCGGCCCATGGACAGCATGGTCCCCCACTCCGGTGCCGGTGGCTTGGCGCCCAGGCCCAGGAAGCTCAGGGCCGAGGCCCAGACAATGGCCTGGCCGACGCCCATGGTCATGGTCACCACCAGCGGCCGCAGGGCGTTGGGCAGCAGCTGCCGGAGGATGATGCGCGCCGGGCGGTGGCCTAGGGCGCGCGCGGCCTCGATGTAGCCGGCATTGCGCACGCTGAGCACCTGGCCACGGACCATGCGCGCGTAGCCGGGCGCACCGCCGATGCCGGTGGCGATGATCAGCGGGCCGATGCCGCTGCCGAACACCGCCACGAACAGCAGCGCCAACACCAGCGACGGGAAGGCGAACAGCACTTCCAACAGCCAGCCGATGGCGCGGTCGGTCCAGCCGCCCAGCAGGCCGCCCAGCAGCCCCAGGCTGATGGCGATGGACATGGCCAACGCCGTGGCCGCAACGCCGATGAACAGCGACTGCCGCGCGCCGTGGACGATGCGCGCATAGATATCGCGGCCCGACTGGTCGGTGCCGAACCAGTGTGCCCAGCTGGGCGGGTGGAAGGCGTCGCGGGGCACGATGGCCAGCGGGTCGCTGTGGCTGAACAGGCCGGGCACCAGCGCTGCGGCCAGCAGCCAGGCAATGAACAGGCCGGCCAGCAGCGTGCCCCAGCGGACGGTCAGGCGTGGCCGCGACAGGGCCAGCGCCGGTGCTTCAAGGACTAATTGGCTCATGGGCGTTGCTCCGCCAGGCGTGGGTCGATCCATTCGTACAGCAGGTCGATGAGAATGTTGGCCAGCACGTAGCCGGCGGCCACCACCAGGCTGATGCCGATGGTCAGGGGCAGGTCCTGGGCCTGCACCGCCTGGTACAGCTGGCGGCCCAGGCCCTTGCGGGAAAAGATCACTTCCACCACCACCGCGCCGCTGATCAGCGCGCCGATGGCCCAGCCCGACAGCGACACCCCCGGCAACACGGCGTGGCGCAGCGCATGCTTGAAGCGCACCGCCAGGTCACTGAGGCCACGGGTGCGGGCGGTGAGCACGAAGGGCTGCTCCAGGGTGTATTCCAGCGATTCGCGGGTGACCTGGCCGATGAACCCGGCCAGCGGAAACGCCAGGGCGAAGGCCGGCAGCACCAGGGTGGCGAAGCCGTCGCTGCCCGCCGGCGGGAACCACTTCAGGCCAAAGGCGAACACCGCCAGCAGCACGATGCCCAGCCAGAACTGCGGCAAGGCCGCCGCCAGGGTCTCGGCCAGCGAGCCCAGCTGGCTCAGCCACGAGCGGCGCCCGGCCGTGACCAGGGTCCAGGCCAGCACCAGCAGCCACGCCAGCACCAGGGCCAGCACCAGCAATTCCAGGGTTGGCCCGCTCTGCTCGGCCAGCACCTGGGTCACCGGCTGGTGCTGGGAGTAGGACACGCCCAAATCGCCGTGCAGCAGCTTCCACAGGTACACGCCGTATTGCACGGCCAGCGGCTTGTCCAGGCCGAACTCGCGGGTGGCCTCGGCGATGGTTTCCGCCGTGGGGTTGCCACTGGGCCCGCCGAGAATGGCCAGCACCGGGTCGCCGGGCATCAGCCGCAGGGCGAAGAACGTCAGGGTGGCCACGGCCCACAGCACCAGCACGGCGCCGCCCATGCGCCAGGCGGCGCGCTGGCCCAGGTGAACCAGGCGCTGGCGCCGGGGGTTGTCGAGCGTCACGATGGCATTCATGGCTTCACTCCTTTGTTCTGCCCTTTGTCCACCCAGGCGTCATACAGGTAGGTCACCGCCAGGGACGGCTCGATGCGCACTCCTTGGGTGGTCTTGTAGATGCCCAGGCGCGTGCTTTGCGGGTAGGTGGTCAGTTCCAGGTAGGCCTTGCTGGCCTGGGCCTGGGCTTGGTAGTACAGGGTTTGGCGCTGGGCCGGGTCCTGGGTGGCCAGGGCACTTTCGACCAGTTGGTCGAAATGCGCGTCGTTGTAGCCGGCGGTGTTCTGGTGGTACCCGCCTACCCCGGCCGCCGCCAGGAACTGCGAGCTGAAGATGATGCGCAGCACGTCGGCGGTGTTGGTGTTCCAGTAGCCCAGGCGCACGTCGTAGTCCCACTTGGACTGGCGGTCGGTGGCCTGGGTGTCGCTCATCTGGTCAATGATCAGCTCGAAACCGGCGGCGCGCGTGGTGGCCTGCACCTGCTCCCACAGGGTCTGCTCGGACGGCGCCGTGCGGTTGCCCATCACCACGTGCACCTGCAGGCGCTTGCCGTCCCTGGTGCGGTAGCCCTCGGCGTCGCGCTGGGTGTAGCCGGCGGCGTCCAGCAGCTGGGCGGCGCGGGCCGGGTCGTAGTCCTGGGCGTGTTCGAAGTCGGGGCTGTAGAAACGCGTGGCCACGCTCAGCGGCCCGCCGGCGCGGGGGAACTCGCCGAAGTACACGCTTTTCAGCGCGCCATCAATGTCAGCACTGCGCACGAAGGCTTCACGCACGCGCACGTCGTTGAACGGCGCGCGGGTGATGTTCAGGGTGCCGTTGGTGGGGTTGCCGGGGCGCTGGGCAATCAGGATGCTGAGGTCAGGGTTGTGCCGCGCCGCCTCGTGGGACTCGGGCGGCAGCGCCTCGATGACGTCCACCTCGCCGGCCTGCAGCGAGGCGAAGCGCACCGACGGCTCCTGAATGAATTTCCACACAATACGGTCCAGGTACGCCGGGCCGTTGTGCTTGGCGGTGGGCGGCGCCCAGTGGTAGTCGGGGTTGCGCACCAGCTCTACCTGGCTTTGGCGGTCCCAGCGCACCACCTTGAACGGCCCCGAGCCTACCGGCGACTCGCAGTTCTCGTCACGCGAGCGCAGCAGCGCGGTGGGCGACTCGATGCCCAGGAAGCCTTGCGCCAACACCTCCAGGAACGCCGCATACGGCGTGGCCAGGTGCACCACTGCCGTGTACGGGTCGACCACGTCGGTGCTGCGGTACTGGCGAATATAGCCACCGGCGGTGCTGGACTGGGTCTTGGGGTTGGCCATGTGGTCGAGGTTGGCCTTCACCGCCGCGGCCGTGAACGGCGTGCCATCGGTGAAGTGCACGTCCTTGCGCAGGTGGAAGGTGTAGGTGGTGCCGTCGGCCGACACCTCCCAGCTTTCCGCCAGCCAGGGGCCGATCTTGCCGTTCTCGTCCATGGACACCAGCGAATCCAGGTACTGCTGGCCGATAAACACCTGCGGCATGTCGCCCGCCACGTGGGGGTCCAGGCAGGTGGGCTCGCGGTCGGTGGCGTACACCAGCGTGCCGCCACTGACCGGCGTGCTACTGCGCTGCGCCACCTGGCCGCTGCGGTCGCAGGCAGCCAGCGCCACGCAGAGCGTGGCCAGGGTGAAAGTCTTGAAGGTTGAATGCACGGACGTCCCTCGGCGAATGATCCTGAGGGAGTGATTGCACAACCCGTGCCGGGTGCGGGAGGCCCGGTTTACAGGGGTTTGCGTGGGATGGGAAGTCGCGAATGGGGCAAAGTGAACAAGGGGTGTTGCTGGGGCAACAGCTGATGTTTCCTACGGATTGCGCTGCACGTGACTGACATCTTCAACCCGCTTACGGTATCACAATCTGATACCATGAATAATCGACAACTCAGCACACTGGTGGCTGTCTTTGCCACCCCTGTGCCCGTTACGCTGGAATGGTCGCGCATCGAAAGCCTGTTTATCGCCGCTGGGGCAATGGTGGTGGAAGGCCATGGGTCGCGCGTTCGTTTCGAACTCAATGGAATCGTCGCCACCTTCCACCGCCCTCACCCGGCCAAGGAAGCCAAGGCCTATCAGGTCAAGGGTGCGCGGCGTTTTCTGGAACAAGCAGGAGTCACACCATGAATGTGATGCACTATCAGGGCTATACCGCCCGCATCGAATACAGCGACGAGGACGGCCTGCTGGTGGGCCATCTCGCCGGGATCAAAGACATCGTCGGTTTCCATGGGGAGTCGGTTTCCGAGTTGCGCGAGGCTTTTCAGGAAGCCGTCATCGACTACCTCGACACCTGCCGAACCCTTGGGCGCGAACCGCAAAAAGCCTACTCCGGCAAACTGAGCCTACGCCTGGAGCCCAGCCTGCATGCCACGGTTGCCGTGAAAGCGGAGCTTGCACGTAAAAGCATCAACCAGTGGGTCACCGATGTCCTGGCCCGCGAAGCACAACACTTCTCGGCGTAGCCCGGCGCCTGCATGGCGCGCCCCTGTAGCAGCTGCCGAAGGCTGCGTCCGGCGGCGGTCCTGCGTTGCTCCAGGACGCGGCCTGCGGCCGCTGCTACGAGATCGCGTGTAGCAGCCGTAGCCTCACGCGTCGCCCAGCCCCAGTGATTGCAAAATCTGCGTACGCAGGTTCACCAGGTACGGGTCATCGCGCCGCCTGGGGTAGCCACGCTCCACGACAATCTCGGCCTTCACCCGCGCCGGCCGCTCGCTGAAGACGATGATGCGGTTGGCCAGCAACAACGCTTCTTCCACATCATGGGTCACCAGCAGCGCGGTGTAGCCCTGGCGCTGCCACAGTTCGATCAGCTCCTTCTGCATGGCGATGCGCGTCAGCGAATCGAGCTTGCCCAGCGGCTCGTCGAGAATCAGCAGGCGCGGTTCGTTGACCAGCGCCCGTGCCAGCGCCACCCGCTGCGCCATGCCGCCGGACAGTTGCCGTGGCCAGGCGCGGGCGAACTCGGTCAGGTGCACCTTGGCCAGGGCGGCGTCCACCCTGCCCCGCTGGCTTTTGAGCACGCCCTGGGCTTCCAGCCCCACGGCGACGTTGTCCCACACCCGCCGCCACGGGTACAGGGTGGGGTCCTGGAACACCACCACGCGGCTCGGGTCGGGGCCGCTGATGGGCTGGCCGTCGCCGTTCAGGGTGCCACGGTCGGCGGGCTCAAGGCCGGCGACCAGGCGCAGCAAGGTGGACTTGCCGCAGCCGGAAGGCCCCAGCAAGGCCACGAATTCGCCGGGGGCTACATCGAGGCTGACGTTTTCCAGCACCGGCAACGGTTCGCCGTCCAGGTGAAAGGCGTGGCTGAGGCCTTCGATGTGCAACGCCAGGCCTGCGTTGTGGGGTTTGTGCAGGGCTACCATTTGACCGCTCCTTTCTGCCACGCCAACAAGTGATCTCGCACATGGAACAGCGCCGAGATCAGCCCGGAACAGGCCAGCGCCATCACCAGCAACGCCGCGTACATATTGGCGTACGCCGCCCAACCCTGGGCCCATTGCAGGTACCAGCCGATGCCGGACTTGACCCCCATCATCTCCGCCACCACCAGGGTCGAGAACGACGCGCCCAGGCCCATGAACAGGCCAACGAATACATGGGGCAAGGCCGCGGGAATGGCTACCTTGAAAATCAGGAAAGCGGGCTTGGCGCCCAGGGTGCGGGCCACGTCGTAGTAGGCCTTGTCGACACTGGCCACCCCCGACCACGTCAGCACCGTGACCGGGAACCAGGTGGCCAGGGCAATCAGGAACACGCTGGCGCTCCAGCTGCTGGGGAACAGGAAGAAGCACAGCGGCAGCAGCGCCGTGGACGGCACCGGGCCGAGGATGCGCAGCACCGGGTGCAGCCAGTAGCCGATGGCCCGGGACCAGCCGATGGACACCCCGGCGATGAAGCCGAACACCGCGCCCAAGGCCACGCCGCTGCCCAGCAGCAGCGCGGAATGCCAGAGGCTGTCGAACAGCCGTGGCCAATCGCTGAGGTAGACGTTGAGCAAGGCTTGCGGCGGTGCGAAGAACGGCACGGGCAGCAGCGCCAGTTTCGCCGTCGCCAGTTCCCAGACGCTCAGCAGCAGCGCCAGCGCAATCAGCCAAGGCGCCAGGTGGCGCAAGCGTCGAGCCAGGTGCACCGAGCGCGGCGCCAGCACCGCCAGCGCGCCGACGATCACCGCCAGGGCCAGCTCGACGTTGGCCAGGCCCTCGGTCAGCGGCCAGTGGCGGGTGGCGTCCGGGTAGCAGCGCGTCAACAGCGCCGCCAGCAGCCAAGCGGCCACCGCCACGGCCGGGCGCCAGCCCACCCGGGCACGCGGGGTGCTGGCGCGGGTAGCGGCATGGCTCAATTCAACTGAAGACATTGGCCGTGATCTCCTTGGCAAAGTCGACGGCGTTGGTGCTGGCATCGAACACCTCCACAGTCTTCAGGTCGTCGACATAGGTGACGATCTCGGTGGCCAGCGCCGCGCCCACGGCGTGGTGGCCGTGGGTGTGGGAATGGAGGATGGCCTGCACCTCGGCTTCGCTGGTGTTGACGGCAAATTTCTGGAAGCCCTTGGCCACGGCTTCCGGGTGCTGCACGGCGTAGTCGTGGGCTTCGAGGATGGCTTGGGTCAAGGCGGCGGCCACGCGCTTGTTGTCGCGCACCAGCTTGCCGGTCACCCCCACCACGCAGCACGACAGGTTGGCGTATTCGTCAACCAGGTTGGTGGACAGTTCGCGCGCCTGGCCATCCTTGAGCAACCGGTACATGAACGGGTCGGCACCGCTGATGGCCTGCACCTCGCCCTTGGCCAGGGCGGTGCTGAGCAGGTCGGCGGGGTACAGCTTCCACTCCACGTCGCGCACCGGGTCGACGCCGTGCTTTTTCAGCAGGATGGAGAAGAAGTTGCGGTCGGGCGCGGCCATGTCGGTCACGCCGATGGCCTTGCCCTTGAGGTCGGTGAGGCTGTTGATGGGGCCATTGGTGGCGCTCAGCAGGCGCAGGCAACCGCCGTGGGTGCCGGCGGTGAGCTTGACGTCGAAGCCCTGCTCCAGCGCTTTCAGCCAGCGCAGGGCCATGCCGATGCCGGCGTCGGCCTTGCCGGTGGCGATGGCTTCGAGCAGCACTTCGGTGGAGTTGCCGAAGTTGACGAACTCCACGTCCAGGTTGTGCTTAGTGAAGAAGCCTTCGCCGTGGGCGATGACCACCGGCGCCAGGCACACGGCGTTGAGGTTGATGGCCAGTTTGAGCTTGTAGGGCGCGTCCAGCTTGATGAAGTCGCCGGTGCCGGGCGGCTCGGCGCCCATCTGCATGGGGTCGTGGTCTTCGGCCCAGGCGCTGCGCGGCAAGGACAGCAGCAGCGGGCTGGCCAGGGCGGCGGCGCCCAGGCCGAGCAGGTGGCGGCGCGACAAGGTGTTGAATGGCATGGGGGGTTCCCTGGGCAAGCGTGGGGATGTTCGGGTCCGCGCGCACGGTCGCCGAGGGATTTTTCAAAACCTTAACACTAGACTTTTAATAACTTAAATTCATTTAACTCATAAGCTAATATGCGAATCCGTAGCCGCTGCCGCAGGCTGCGCTGGCCTTCATGAACCCTGAAAATCTCCAGTGATGTCGAGGGCCAGCTCAGCCTGGCGGCAGCGGCTACGGAGGGTTGGGCCCTCGGGAGCTACCAGCTATAGCCCACCTTTGCGTAGTAGAACGCGCCGCTGTAGCCGTACGGCGAGAAGGTGCTGTAGGCCAGGTTGCCACCGCTGGAGGAATAGGCGTTGAGCTTGGCCGGGTACTGGTCGGTGACGTTGTCGCCGCCCAGGGTGAACAACCAGTTCTTGTAGCGGTAGTCCACGGCCAGGTCCAGCACCCAGGCGGCCTGGAAGTGTTGGTCGTTGACGGCGTCGGCCTGGTAGCTGGTGTATTCGCCATAGCGCACCAGGGTGCTGTGCAGCGCCCAGTTGCCGTAGTTGAAGTCGTTGCCCAGGGTCAGCTTGTGCTCAGGCGTGGTGTCGCCCAGCAGGCCGTCCTTCTCGCGGCGGTCCACCCGTTGCAGGTTCACCGCCAGGGCGTCGAGCACTGCCGGGTTGGCCTTCACGTCGGTGACCCTGGTGTGGTTGTAGTTGTAGCCCAGGGTGCTGTTCCAGCGCACGCCGTTGTCGAACTGGTAGCGGTAGTTGGCCACCAGGTCGATGCCGTCGGTGCTGGTGTCGACGGCGTTGGTGAAGTAGCGGGCGCTGGTGTAGTTGATGTCGCCCACGCCGTTGGCCTGCAGGTAGGCGATGGCGGCGTTGTTGAGCACCAGGTTGGACGACAGGGTGATGCGGTCGTCGATGTCGATGCGGTACACGTCGGCGGTCAGGGTCAGGTTGTCGGTGGGTTGTAGCACCAGGCCCAGGCTGTAGTTGCGCGACTTTTCCGGCTTCAGGTCTTCGGCGCCGAGCAGGCGCGCCACCTGGCTGTTGGCCGGGAAGGTGCCGGCCTCCTGCACGGTATTGCCGATCAACTGCGACGAGGTGTAGGTGAAGTTCTGTTGCGCCAGGGACGGCGCGCGCAGGCCAGTGGATATGCTGCCGCGCAGCGCCACCTGCGGGGTGAAGGCATAACGCGCCGACAGCGAGCCGGTGGTGTTGGCGCCAAAGTCGCTGTAGTCCTCGCGGCGCACTGCGGCCGAGCCACTGAGTTTGTCGGTGAAGTCGGTTTCCAGGTCCAGGTACTCGGCCACGTCGTGACGGCTGTAGCTGCCGGCGTCAGCGGCGCGGAAACCACCCAGGCCCGAGCTGCCGCTGCCGAAGTAGGAATCGGGGTCGCCGGCCTTGATCTGGTAGTCCTGGCGCAGGTACTCGGTGCCCACCGACAGCGACACCGGGTTGGCCAGCCAGCCCAGGCGGAACTCGCGGGACAGGTCCAGGCTCAGCTGCTTCTGGTCGTTCTCAAGCGTGCCGTTGTAGAAGTGCGTGGGCGTGGCCAGGCCCAGCGAGGTGTTGATGGTACGGGTGTTGATCTCATAGCTGTTCTGCCCGTAGTTGGCCGACAGGTCGTAATGCCAGTCGTCCAGCCACTGGCCGCGCACGCCCACCACCAGCGAGCGGTCCTCTAGCGTGCCCTCTATCAGCGGCAGGTAGCCGTTGGGGTACAGCGCCGGGATGTTGTTGGAAGCATTGCTGGCCCGGTAGAACGCCGCGGTCTCACCGCTGCGGTGGCTGTAGCCGCCGAAGCTGTAGAGCTGGGCGTTGTCGTTGAGGTCGAACTCGCTGTTGAAGAAGACCTTGCCATCCTTGGTGGCCGGCTCGCCCTGGCGGAACACGTGCTGGCCGTAGGTAGTGGAGCCGATGCTGGCGGTGCGGTAGTCGTCGCCGGCGCGGTCGGTGTAGTCGTTGTTGGCGCCCTCGCCGGAAACGTTGAAGAAACCCCGGTCGCCCAGGGCGAAGCCGGTGTTGCCGTCCAGTTCACGCTGAATACCGTCGCCCTTCTTGTAGCCACCGTACTTGGCCGACAACGAGCCGCCGTGGTTGGCGTCCTTGAGGATGATGTTGATTACCCCGGCGATGGCGTCCGAGCCATAGCGCGCGGAGGCGCCGTCGCGCAGCACCTCGATATGGTCGATAGCCGACAGCGGGATGGCGTTGAGGTCGGCCGGCGACGAACCGCGGCCCACTGCCCCGCCCAGATTGACGAAGGCCCCAGTGTGGCGACGCTTGCCATTCACCAGCACCAGCACCTGGTCGGGCGACAGCCCGCGCATCTGCGCCGGCCGCGCCAGCTCGGCACCGTCCACCAGGCTTGGGCGCGGGAAGTTGATGGACGGAATCAGCCGCGCCAGCACCGTGCCCAGCTCGTCCGAGCCGCTGTTGCGCAGGCTTTCCCCAGAGATCACATCGATGGGTGACAGCGACTGGCTGGCGGTGCGCTCCTGGGCGCGGGTGCCGGTGACGATCACCATGTCCAGTTTGGCGCCGTCCTCGGGCGTGGCGTCGGCGAAGGCCTCGACGCTGCAGAACAGGCCGGCCGACAGCAGCGCTGCCGCCAGCGGGTGACGTTGGAATCCTTGCATGTACCGCTCCTGGAATCTCTCGTGGCGAGCGATCCGTATGGCGAACGGTGGCGATCATCCTTGTGTCGTGTTTGTAGAATTCGGTGGCCCGATGACATATATCCTATTGCCATTTAAATAAATTTTTAAAGACCTAATGGATATATGTGGAGTTCTAAGGCCTCGGACGCAGCCTTCGGCAGCTGCTACGGGTTGATCCGTAGCAGCTGCCGCAAGGCGGCGTCTGGCTAGGTAAATACATCACATCGTGATATAAATGCCCGCGTTTTCAGCCAAGGTACCCGCCCCGTGAAGCTCCCCTCCCTCCTGCAACGCCTGCATCCCGCGCCGTTGCACCTAAGCCCCCGTGAAGTGTTGCGTGCAGCCTTCGGCGCGCTGTTGGGCATTGGCCTTACCGCCGCCCTGTGCACCTGGGCCCTGGGCCTGAGCGCCGATATCCCGCTGCTGATCGCCCCCATGGGCGCCTCGGCGGTGCTGTTGTTTGCCGCCCCCGCCAGCCCGCTGGCGCAGCCCTGGTCGCTGCTGGGCGGCAACCTGGTGGCGTCGCTGGTGGGCGTGACCTGCGCGGCGTGGATCGGTAATGAGATCGTCGCCGCCGCCGTGGCGGTGGGCGTGGCCATCGCCTTGATGCTGGCGCTGCGCTGCCTGCACCCGCCGTCGGGCGCGGTGGCGCTGACAGCGGTGCTGGGCGGGCCGGGCATTCATGCCGCCGGCTACCAGTTCGTGCTCGACCCGGTGCTGCTCAACTCGGCGGTGCTGCTGGGCGTGGCCCTGGTGTTCCACAGCTTCAGCCGCCACCGCTACCCCCACGGCCACGTGCCGGCGCCCGCCGCCGCCCGTGCCGTGTCGCCCGCCAGCCAACAGCTGCACCAGGCATTGCAGGCGGTGCTGGACGAGCGCGACGAGTTCATCGACGTCGACGCCGACGACCTGGAAGCCATCGTCACCGCCACCCTCGCCCGCCTGCATTCGGAGCCACGCCCATGAGCGATGCCCTGGCCAAGACCGATTTCGAAGCCCTGTCGGAGTTCCGCTACCAGCTGCGGCGCTTCCTGCGTTTTTCCGAGGAAGCCGTGCAGGCCCACGGGGTCACGCCCCAGCAGTACCTGCTGATGCTGCACACCATGGGCTTCGACGGCCGCGACTGGGCCACCGTCGGCGAGCTGGCCGAGCGCCTGCAAATGGTGCCCCACGGCGCGGTCGCGCTGGTCAAGCGCTGCGAGGCGCAAGGCCTGGTGCAGCGCCAGCGCAGCGACGAGGACCGCCGCGAGGTGCGCGTCAGCCTCACCGCCAAGGGCAGCGAGGTGCTGGCGAAGCTGGCCTTCCTGCACCGTGAAGAACTGAAAAGTGCCGGCAAGCGCTTGCGCGTGCCGTTCGAGCAGGAGTAAGCCCATGCAGCACAAAGCAGATTTTTCCGTGGACCGGCGGCTGTTCCGCCAGGTGCTGCTGGCCGCCGTGATCGGCGCCCTGGCGGTCGGCGCGGCGGCGGTGCTGCTGGGGCTGATCCACCTGTGCAGCAACCTGTTTTTCTACCAGCGCTTCTCGTTCGCCAACAGTTCGCCGGCGCAGCACCAGCTGGGCCTGTGGGTGATCGGCCTGCCGGTGCTGGGCGGCCTGATCGTCGGCCTGATGGCCCGCTACGGCTCCAGCAAGATCCGTGGCCACGGCATTCCCGAGGCCATCGAGGCGATTCTGTTCGGCCAGAGCCGCCTGTCCCTGCGGGTGGCGCTGCTCAAGCCGCTGTCGTCGGCAATCGTGATCGGCAGCGGCGGCCCGTTTGGCGCCGAAGGCCCGATCATCATGACCGGCGGCTCGTTGGGTTCGCTGGTTGCCCAGCGCTTCCACCTCAGCGCCGCCGAGCGCAAGACCCTGCTGGTGGCCGGCGCCACGGCGGGCATGACCGCGGTGTTCGGCACGCCGGTGGCGGCGGTGTTGCTGGCGGTGGAGCTGCTGCTGTTCGAACTGCGCCCGCGCAGCCTGGTGCCGGTGGCTATCGCCTGCGCGGTGGCCGGCTTCCTGCGCCCGCTGCTGATCGCCAGCGAGCCGCTGTTTGCCGTGCAGACCGCGCCGGTGGGCCCCGAGGCACTGTTCGGCTGCCTGGTGGCGGGCATCGCCAGCGGCCTGCTGTGCACGCTGCTGTCGTGGTCGCTGTACCGGGTGGAAGACCTGTTCGGCAAGCTGCCGCTGCACTGGATGTGGTGGCCGGCCCTGGGTGGCCTGGCCATTGGCATTGGCGGCTATTTCCAGCCACGAGCGCTGGGCATCGGTTTTGATGTGATCGGCGACCTGCTGCACAACCACCTGCTGCTCGGCGCGGCCCTGGCGTTGCTGCTGGTGAAGGCGGTGATCTGGGTGATTGCCCTGGGTTCCGGCACCTCGGGCGGCGTACTGGCACCGCTGCTGATGCTCGGCGCCGGCCTGGGCGCAGCGCTGGGCCACGTGCTGCCCGGCGACCACGGCGCGCTGTGGCCGCTGGTGTGCATGGCGGCTACCCTGGCCGGGGTGCTGGGCGCACCGCTGACGGCGGTGGTGTTCGCCCTGGGCCTGAGCCACGACCTCAATGCGCTGTTGCCGTTGCTGCTGACCGTGACCGTGGCGTACACGGTCACCATCGTGATTGCCAAGCGCTCGATCATGACCGAGAAAATCGCCCGGCGCGGCCTGCACATCTACCGCGAGTATTCGGTAGACCCGCTGGAGCGCCACGAGGTCAGCGAGGTGATGAGCCACGCGCAGGTGCCGCTGGCGGCCGGCCAGGCGTTCGCCCTGCCCCGGGAAACCTGCCGCGCCGTGGCCGGGCGCATGGTGGCGCTGGGGCTGGAAAGCCTGCCGGTGGTGCGCGACGCGCAGAGCCGCGAGGTGATCGGCGTGGTCAGCCGCAGCGACCTGCTCAAGGGCACGCTGGCGGTGCATCAGGAAGAAAGCCTGGCGTAGACTAGGGGCACTGCCACTGCCCATCAGGTACATGATGATCGACCCCGAACAGCGTCACCCCGCCGCCCTGGAGCGTTTCCTGGCCGCCCGCGACGAGCTCCGCCAGCAGCTGGACCACCTCAACCCGCTGGAAGCCCAGGCGGCCGGCATGACCGCCGCGCAGTACCGCGCCGAGCGCCTGCACGAGGCGTTCGAGCAGGAAGCCGAGGCCCAGGGCCTGTTCGCCTGGGAGCTGACCTTGCAATTGACGGCGGCGACGCCAGAGGAATTCCAGGCGCAGCGCCTGGAGGTGCACAAGGAAGTGGCCGAGATGGCCGGCATGAGCTGGGACGAGTACCGCGAGCTGTACGGCCTGTAAACCCCGTAGCAGCTGCCGAAGGCTGCGTCCGAGGCCTTACGCAAGGCCCGGGACGCCGCCTGCGGCAGCTGCTACGGGGGTGGAGGTCAACCCAGGTGGGTCACCAGCTTGGTCACCAGGTACGCCTCGATCGCCTCGGTGCCGCCTTCCGAACCGTGACCGGAATCCTTGATGCCGCCGAACGGGATCTCCGGCAGGCCGATGCCCAGGTGGTTGATCGACAGCATGCCCGCTTCCACCCCGTCACTCAGGGCCTGGGCGGTTTTCGAGGTGCTGGTGAAGGCGTAGGCCGCCAGGCCGAACGGCAGGCGGTTGGCCTCGGCAATGGCTTCTTCCACGGTGTCGAACGGCACGATCAGCGCCACCGGCCCGAACGGCTCCTCGTTCATCAGGCGCATGCCGGTGTTCAGGCCGCTGATCACTGTTGGCGCGAAGAAGTAGCCCGGGCCGTCGATGGCCTTGCCACCCAGGTGCACGGTAGCGCCCTGGCTGCGCGCGTCGTCCACCAGGGCCTGCAGGGCCGGGGCGCGACGGTCGTTGGCCAGCGGGCCCATCAGCGTGCCCTCTTCCAGGCCGTTGCCGACCTTGATCTTGCCGGCCAGCTCGACGAAGCGGGTCAGGAAGGTCTCGAACACTTCACGCTGCACCAGGAAGCGCGTCGGCGATACGCACACTTGCCCGGCGTTGCGGAACTTGGACGCCACCAGCAGTTGCACGGCCTTTTCCACGTCGGCGTCGGCGAAGACGATGGCCGGCGCGTGGCCGCCCAGTTCCATGGTCGCCGGTTTCATGTGCAGGCCGGCCATGGCGGCCAGCTGCTTGCCCACCGGGGTGGAGCCGGTGAAGGTGACCTTGCGGATCACCGGGTGCGGAATCAGGTAGCCGGAAATATCCGCCGGCACGCCATACACCAGGCCAATCACCCCGGCCGGCACACCGGCGTCGGCAAAGGCGCGGATCAGCTCGGCAGGCGACGCCGGGGTTTCTTCCGGGGCCTTGACGATGATCGAGCAGCCAGCGGCCAAGGCCGAGGACAGCTTGCGCACCACCTGGTTGATGGGGAAGTTCCATGGCGTGAAGGCGGCCACCGGGCCCACCGGCTCGCTGATCACCCGCTGCTCGATGCCCTGGGCGCGCGACGGCACGATGCGGCCGTAGCTGCGGCGGCCTTCCTCGGCCAGCCAGTCGATGATGTCGGCGGCGGCCAGGGTTTCGGCACGGGCCTCGGCCACCGGCTTGCCCTGTTCCAGGGTCATCAGCGTGGCGATGTGGTCGGCGCGTTCGCGCAGCAGCTCGCCGGCCTTGCGCATGATTTTGTAGCGGTCGAAGGCGCTGACCTTGCGCCAGGTCTCGAAGCCCCGCTGGGCGGCGGCCAGGGCCTGGTCCAGGTCGGCGATGTCGGCGTGGGCCACGCTGCCGATGGTGTCACCGGTGGCGGGGTTGACCACGGGGATGCTGCGCCCGTCCGCCGCGTTCTGCCATTGACCGTTGATGTAAAGCTGCACTTGCGGGTACATACGGGACTCCCTCGATGTGAACGGATGTTGAGACAACCTGTAGCCGCTGCCGAAGGCTGCGCTGGCCCCTGAGCATACCGAAGATCTCCGGCGTGCGGGACGGCCAGCGCAGCCTGGCGGCAGCGGCTACGAATGCGGCGTTATTCATGAAACTGCGCAACCAGCGTGCGGCTGCCGGCCATGAAGGCGTCGGCCACCAGGCGCAGCGGTTGCAGGTCGGCGTCGCTGGCCTGGCGCTGGATCAGCTGGGCGAAATGCGCGTACAGCGACGGGTATTCGGCTTCCGGCGGCAGCGCCTGGGGCTGGTCATCGATGAACAGCGCCGCACCGCCCTGCTCCAGGCGCAGCACGCCTGCGTCGGTCTCGATGACGATGCGCCAGATGTCCGGCTCAGGGTGGTCCCAGTCAAACTCGGCGGTCACCGGCAGGCCGCGGGCGTCGGCCATCTGCAGGCGCGCGGCGATGGGCGCCTGGTGGTTGGCCGGCACGTCCAGCTGCGCGGCGGTGACGAACAGCGGTTCGGGCAGCAGCGCAGTGACGATGGACAAGGCGTTGATGCCCGGGTCGAACACGCCCTGGCCACCGGCCTGCCAGATCCACGCCTGGCCGGGGTGCCATTTGCGCACGTCTTCCTTCCAGGTGATGGCCACGCTGCGCAGCACCCGCCCCTCCAGCCACTGGCGCGCTGGCTGCACGGCCGGGGCGAAGCGCGAGTGCCAGGCGAACAGGCAGCTGACGCCCCGGGCGCGGGCCAGGTCCACCAGCGCCATGGCCTCGCCGAGGCTGGCGCACGGCGGCTTTTCCACCAGCACGTGCTTGCCGGCCAGCAACGCCTCGCGCACCTGGGCGTAGCGGCCCTGGGGCGGCGTGCAGAAAGCCACGGCGGCCACGGCCGGGCCGTCGGCCAGCAGCGCGTCGAGGCTGCGGAAATTGGCCACGCCGGGGCACGGCTGGCCCAGGGTGGCCACGGCCTGCAAGCGCCAGGCCGGGTTGCCGAGGATGGCCGGCACGTGCTGGTCCTGGGCGATCTTGCCGTAGCCGACGAGGCCCAGCGAAAGGTGCTCCATGGTGCGACTCCTGTTGCAATCGGGATTTGTTGTTATGGACAGGCAGCAAGGTGGACGGCTGAGTCTAAACCATCCAGGCGGAGGTACGACAACCGCCGACGGTCAAAATAAGTGGTCGGTCCGGTCCATTTCTCTTTAAAATGGCCACCATTCCCTTTTCACGCGCTCGCCTGTCCCCAGGCGGGTTTGGCTGTTCACGCAAGGAAACCCATGTCCCTGTCTTCCATTCGCGGCAACGTCCTGGCCGGGCTGACGTCATCGTTCGCCCTGGTGCCGGAGTGCATCGCCTTCGCCCTGGTGGCGCAACTCAACCCATTGATGGGCCTGTACGGCGCCTTCATCATCTGCACCCTGACCGCGCTGTTCGGCGGCCGCCCGGCGATGATCTCCGGCGCCGCCGGCTCCATGGCCGTGGTCATCGTGGCGTTGGTGGTGCAGCACGGCGTGCAGTACCTGCTGGCCACGGTGGTGCTGGGCGGGTTGATCATGGTGCTGTTCGGCCTGCTGCGCCTGGGCAAGCTGGTCCGCATGGTGCCGCACCCGGTGATGCTGGGCTTCGTCAACGGCCTGGCGATCATCATCGCGCTGTCGCAGCTGGAGCACTTCAAGGTCGGCAACAGCTGGCTGCAAGGTACGCCGCTGGCGACCATGCTGGGCCTGGTGGCGCTGACCATGGCCATTGTCTACCTGCTGCCGCGGCTGACCCGCGCGGTGCCGCCGGCGCTGGTGGCCATCGTCGGCGTCAGCCTGCTGGTGTATGCCCTGGGCCTGCCCACCCGCACCCTCAGCGACATGGCGCACATCGCCGGTGGCCTGCCCAGCCTGCACTGGCCTAGCGTGCCGCTGAACCTTGAGACCCTGAAGATCATCGCCCCCTATGCGGTGCTGATGGCCATGGTCGGCCTGCTGGAAACTCTGCTGACCTTCAACCTCACCGACGAGCTGACCGAGACCCAGGGCCAGCCCAACCGTGAGTGCGTGGCGCTGGGCGTGGCCAACGTGGCGTCGGGCCTGTTCGGCGGCATGGGCGGTTGCGCCATGATCGGCCAGACGGTGATTAACCTCAGCTCCGGCGGCCGTGGGCGGCTGTCGGGGGTGGTGAGCGGCATCATGGTGCTGCTGTTCATTCTGTTCCTGTCGCCGCTGATCGAGCGCATTCCGCTGGCCGCCCTGGCCGGGGTGATGTTCGTGGTGGCTCAGCAGACCTTCGCCTGGGGCTCGCTGCGGGTGCTGGGCAAGGTGCCGCGCCAGGACGCGGTGGTGATCGTGGCGGTGACCGTGATCACCGTGTTCACTGACCTGGCGACGGCCGTGCTGTGCGGCATTCTCATCGCGGCGTTGGCGTTCGCCTGGCAGCACGCCCGGGAAATCCGCGCCGACGCCGACGCCAGCCAGCCCGGGCGCAAGCGCTACACCCCCCACGGCACGCTGTTCTTCGCCTCGACCACGCACTTCCAGGCACTGTTCGACCCACGCAACGACCCGGATGAGGTCATCGTCGACTGCCGCCACCTGCACCTGGCCGACCATTCGGCGATTGCCGCGCTGGAAGCGCTGGCGGCGCGGTATGAGAAGGCTGGCAAGGGGTTTGTGCTGGAGCAGTTGTCGGCGCGCAATCAGCAGTTGTTGCAGCGCGCGGGGGCGGCTGTTGCGGTGAATTGAGGCTGCGTCCCAGGGCCGCACGGGTTGGATCGCACGCCATCTGCCGTTAAGGTGTAACAACATTTGTTGTTGCACAGAGGCAGACATGACAGAAATTGCATTGGTAGTGGGTGCCAGTGGCATCGTCGGCCGCGCGGTGACCCGCGTGCTGGCCGAGAACACCAACTGGAAGGTGGCGGGCCTGTCGCGCCACCCGGACCTGGCGCCGGGCATCATCCCCATTGCCGCCGACCTGCAAGACCCCGCCGCCCTGGCCAGTGCCCTCGCCGGCCTGTCACCCACCCACCTGTTCATCACCACCTGGGCGCGCCAGGCCAGCGAGGCGGAAAACATCCGCGTCAACGCCGGCATGGTGCGCAACGTGCTCGACGCCCTGCGCGGCGCCCGCAGCCTGCGCCACGTGGCACTGGTCACCGGCCTCAAGCACTACCTGGGCCCGTTCGAGGCCTACGGCCAGGGCAGCCTGCCACAGACGCCATTCCGCGAAAGCCAGGGCCGCCTGGACGTGGAAAACTTCTACTACGCCCAGGAAGACGAGCTGTTCGCCGCCGCCAAGCGCGACCATTTCACCTGGAGCGTGCACCGCCCGCACACCATCACCGGCGTGGCCGTGGGCAACGCCATGAACATGGCCACCACCCTCGCCGTCTACGCCAGCGTGTGCAAGGCCACGGGCCGGCCGTTCGTGTTCCCCGGCTCGCGGGTGCAGTGGGACAGCCTCACCGACATGACCGACGCGCGCATCCTCGCCCGCCAGCTGCTGTGGGCCGCTACCACGCCAGCGGCGGCCAACGAGGCCTTCAATGTCACCAATGGTGACGTGTTCCGCTGGAGCTGGATGTGGGGGCGCATTGCCGACTGGTTTGGCCTGGAGGCGGCGCCGTTCCCCGAGCAGCCCATGCCCCTGGCCGAACAGATGGCCGGCGACCAGGCCACCTGGAGCGCCCTGGCGGCTGAACATGGCTTGCAGGAACGTGATATCGAGCGGCTGATCTCGCCGTGGCATACCGACGCCGACCTGGGCCGGCCGGTGGAAGTGGTGACCGACATGTCCAAGAGCCGGCGGCTGGGTTTCGTCGATTTCCAGGCCAGTGACCAGGCGTTCTTCGATGTGTTTGCGCAGTTGCGGGCAGAGCGGTTGATTCCCTGAACGAGCCTGGACGCGGCCTGCGGCCGCTGCTACGCACACCCGTAGCAGCGGCCGCAGGCCGCGTCCCGCCCGCTCAATCGTCCAGCGACTGCGGCTCTGCAGCCTTCGCCGGCTTGCCCGCCTTGGCGCCCTTGGCTGGCTTGCCCGGCTCTGCCGCTGGCGCCGCCGGGGCTGGCGCTGCCGCTTCCTTCTCGGCCATGGGCATGGCGTCCACGGTGTCGAACACTTCCTTGAGCTCAACCGGGCCGCTCTTCTCCAGCTTCTTGGTGCCGTCCTTGCCCACCAGGATGGTCTTGGGCAGCTCGCCGGCGCCCAGGCTCAGGCTGCGGATCAGGGCCATTGTGGCCTGGGGGTCGAGGTTCTTGCCGTCGCGCTGGCCAATCATATTGACCACGGTGTACAGCACCAGGCTGCGCTGGGCGAAGGCCTGCTTGTTGGCCGGGTCCTTCAGCGCGTCCTGGAAATGCACCAGGGTGGGGTCCACCGAGCTGCGCGCGATGATGATCAAGGGCCGGGTCTTGCCCTGCTCCTGCGCCAACGGCGAGTCGCTGTCGGCGGCCAGCACGGGGCCGGCGAGCGCTACAAGGGCAGCCAGGGCCAGAGACCGAATGAGCATGTACACCTCCATTTCATATTGACGCCCTAATGACTACAGGACTGGGCGAAAGGTCCGGCTTATGGCGTTGAATTTGTAAGTTTTTTCAACAGGCTCGGCTGTAGCTTAGGCGAGCCAAGCCGACACGCAAGCCAAACGGCCACCGCGATTTCCGTAGCCGCTGCCGCCAGGCTGCGCTGGCCCCCGAGTGCACTGGAGATCTTCGCCGAGGCACAGGGCCAGCGCAGCCTGCGGCAGCGGCTACAGGAATGTATCCAACATACCCGGTTCATGTAGCAAAAATTTACCCAGCTTTTACCCGCCCCGCGCCCTATCTGGCCCGCGGGTTCTGCATAATCGCCGCTTTCGTTTCCTGTTCAAGCAGAGTCGTTATGTCAATGCTGCCTTTTACCCTTGCCCGTTTCCTCCGCCCCCTGGCCGCCGCCGTTGCGCTGGCCGCCCTGGGCGCCTGTTCCAGCCCACCGCCCGCCGATGACGACGGCATGGTGTCGCTGCAGGAATACCTCAAGACCGCCTACAACCCCGGCCAGTCCAACAAGCTCGACGGCTGGGCCACGCGCTGGACCTGGGGCACCCACCAGGTCAACCTGTCGCTACTGGTGCCCGCCGGCCAGAAAAACGTGCCGCTGGTGGTCTACCTGCCGGGCCTTGGCGAAGACGACAGCGCCGGCCAGCTGTGGCGCCAGAGCTGGGCCAACGCCGGCTACGCGGTGCTGACCGTGCAGCCGACCCGTTACGACTCATCGGTCTATAAGTCGGCCGACGCCCAGGCCGGCGCCTTCCGTGGCATCGCCGCCAACAGCTACGGCGACCAGGCCTTGCAGGCACGGGTCGCCGAGGTGGTGACCGTACTCGCCGAGGTGCGCCGCCGCGGCCTGGCCGGTGAAGCCGGTTTCAACGCCGTGGACGTACAGCGCACCGTGGTCGCCGGCTACGACCTGGGCGCGCAGACCGCCGCCGCCCTGGCCGGCGAGCGCGACGCCGGGCAGCCGCGCCTGACCGAGTGGCGGCCGTTGGGTGCCATCGTCCTCAGCCCCTACGTGGCTGCCGGCGCCGACCCTGCGCGCTTCGCCCAGGTCGATACGCCAGTGCTCAGCGTCACCGGCCCGATGGACGAAGATCCCTTCAGCTGGGTGGCCAGCGCCCAGCAGCGCTTTGCCTTCTTCGCCGGCCTGGGCACCCAGGGCGGCTACCAGTTGCGCCTGCAGGACGCCAGCCACAAGGACCTGTCCGGCACCGTGGCGCACGCCGGCGGCGGCAGCAAACCCGGCGAGAGCAAGGGTGAGCGCCACCACGGCGGCGGCCCCGAAGGCGGTGGCCCGGGCGGGCCTGGCGGCGAAGGCCGTGGCGGCGCCAAGCCGGTGGACCTGGGCGTGGACCGTCGCCAGGCCGCCAGCGTGGCGGCCATCAGCACCGCCTGGCTCGACGCCACGGTCAAGCACGCGCCCACGGCCCAGCAATGGCTCGACCAACAGGCCGGCCAATGGCTGGGGCCCGTGGGCCGCCTGGAACACAAGGCCAGCAGCGCGCACTGAGCACGGCGCTTGACAGCCTGACGCCGGGCCACTGAAGATCGAAGATAGGAAGCTAACGGCTTTCTGTCTTCGCTCCAGTCTTCGGGAACCGGTTTTGTGAAAGGCACCTTCCGCTCGCTCCGCATCTACAACTACCGCGTCTGGGCCAGCGGCGCGTTGATCTCCAACATCGGCACCTGGATGCAACGCACGGCGCAGGACTGGCTGGTGCTGGTGCAACTGACCCACGAAAGCGCCACCGCCGTGGGCATCGTCATGGCCCTGCAGTTCGGCCCCTACCTGCTGCTGATGCCCTTCACCGGCCTTGCCGCCGACCACTTCGACCGCCGCAAGCTGGTGATGACCACCCAGGCGCTGTCCGGCGCCCTGGCGTTGGCGCTGGGGTTACTCACCCTCACCGGCGTCGTGCAGTTGTGGCACGTGTACGTCTTCGCCTTCCTGTTCGGCTGCGTCAGCGCCTTCGACTCCACCGCCCGCCAGACCTTCGTCGCGGAGCTGGTGGGCGACAAGGAACTGTCCAACGCCGTGGCGCTCAATTCCACCTCGTTCAATGCTGCGCGCATGATCGGCCCGGCCGTGGCCGGGGTGCTGATCGCCGCCATCGGCAGCGGCTGGGTGTTCCTGCTCAACGCTGCCTCGTTCGGCGCCGTGCTGGTGTCACTGCGCTGGCTGCGCGTGGCCGACCTGCGCCCGCTGGAACGCACCAAGAGCAGCCGCGCCGGCCTGGCCGAGGGCTTCGCCTACGTGTGGCGGCGGCCCGACCTGCTGGCGATCCTGTGGATGTATTTCCTGATCGGCACCTTCGGCCTCAACTTCCCGATCTTCATTTCCACCATGTCGGTCACGGTGTTCCACCAGGGCGCCAGTGAATACGGCGTGCTCACCTCGTGCATGGCCGTGGGCTCGGTGCTCGGCGCCCTGCTCTCGGCCAGCCGCGCTACCCCGCGCATGGGCGCGCTGCTGGCCGGCGCCCTGTTGTTTGGCCTGGGCACCGGCCTGGCGGCGCTGATGCCCGGCTACTGGTGGTTCGGCCTGACCCTGACGGCCGTGGGTATTTCTGCACAAACCTTCACCACCACCGCCAACAGCGCCGTGCAGCTGTCCACCGAGCCGGCCATGCGCGGGCGGGTTATGGCCATCCTGCTGGCCATCGCCGTGGGGGGTACGCCGCTGGGGGCGCCGGTGGTCGGCTGGGTGGCCGACGTCTGCGGCCCGCGCTGGGCCCTGGGCATCGGCGCGGCCTCGGGCCTGCTGGCGGCGGCGGTGGCCCTGGGTTACTTGGTGAAACACAAAGGCCTGCGCGTGCGTTGGGAAAACGGCCGGCTTCGGCATAGGCTGGACATGCCCTGAGCAACCTTGCCGGGGCGCATTATTTTCAGGACGAAGGAATAGCCCATGCCCCACTTCATCATCGACGGCCATCCACTGCACTACACCGACCAGGGAACGGGTGAAGTCATCCTGCTGGCCCACAGCTACCTGTGGGACCAGCACATGTGGGCGCCCCAGGTGCAGGCCCTGCAGGACCACTACCGGGTCATCGTGCCCGAGCTCTGGGGCCACGGCGCCTCCGGGTCACTGCCCGCCAGCACCCGCTCGCTCACCGACCTGGCCCGCCAGGCCGTCGCGCTGCTGGACCACCTGGGCGTCGAGCGCTGCAACCTGGTGGGCCTGTCGGTAGGCGGCATGTGGGGCGCGAAGCTGGCCATGGACGCGCCCGAACGCATCGACCGGCTGGTGCTGATGGACACCTACGTGGGCGCCGAGGACGAACCCAAGCGCCAGTATTATTTCTCGCTGCTGCGCCAGCTGGAGGATGAAGGCGGCATGAGCCCGGCGCTGCTGGACATCGTCGTGCCCATGTACTTCCACCCCGACGCCGACCTGCAGTCGCCGCTGTGCCGGGCGTTCCGTGCCGCGCTGGCGGCAATGCCGGCCGAGGTGGCGCGCCAGAGCATCGCGCCCCTGGGGCGCATCATCTTCGGCCGCGAAGACCTGCGCGACCGCCTGCATGAGCTGGACCCGCGCAAGACCCTGGTGATGTGCGGCGACCGCGACATCCCCCGGCCACCCCACGAAACAGTGGAAATGGCCCGGCTGATCGGCTGCGCGCAGGTGCTGGTGCCCGACGCCGGGCATATCTCCAACCTGGAGAACCCCGGTTTCGTCACCGACACGCTGCTGAGCTTCCTCGCCAGCCGCTCGGCGACGCCGGACGCATCCCTGTAGCAGCGGCCACCGGCCGCGTCACGTACTACGCGGTGCAACAGGCAAACCGCGGCGGCGCCGGACGCAGCCTGCGGCAGCTGCTACGCACCGCTATCCTGTAGCAGCGGCCGCAGGCCGCGTCATGGCCTACGCGGTGCAGCAGGCAAACCGTGGCGGCGCCGGACGCAGCCTGCGGCAGCTGCTACGCACCGCACTCCTGTAGCAGCGGCCGCCGGCCGCGTCATGGCCTACGCGGTGCAACAGGCAAACCGCGGCGGCGCCGGACGCAGCCTGCGGCAGCTGCTACGCACCGCATTCCTGTAGCAGCGGCCGCAGGCCGCGTCATGTACTACGCGGTGCAACAGGCAAACCGTGGCGCCGCCGGACGCAGCCTGCGGCAGCTGCTACGCACCGCACTCCTGTAGCAGCGGCCACCGGCCGCGTCATGGCCTACGCGGTGCAGCAGGCATACCGCGGTGTAGCCGGACGCAGCCTGCGGCAGCTGCTACGCACCGCACTCCTGTAGCAGCGGCCACCGGCCGCGTCATGTACTACGCGGTGCAGCAGGCAGACCGCGGCGGCGCCGGACGCAGCCTGCGGCAGCTGCTACGGTGAAGGGTGTCCTTGCTGCCGAGTCGCTGCCATGAGCCAAGCCATCGCCGCCTACCTGCATTACCTGTCGATCTTCGCGCTGTTCGCTCTGCTGTCGCTGGAGCATGTGTTGCTTAAACCCGAGCCGACACTGGCCCAGGCAAGCAGCCTGATTCGCGTGGACATGCTGTTCGGGATCGCTGCCGGGCTGGTGCTGCTGACGGGGCTGGCGCGCCTGCTGTGGTTCGCCAAGGGGCCCACGTATTACCTGCACAACAGCTACTTCCACGCCAAGGTGGCGCTGTTCGTGCTGATCGGGCTGTTGTCGATCCTGCCCACCATGCGCTTGCTGGGTTGGCGCGCGGCGGTCAAGGCCGGCAGGGCGCCGGCCGTGAGCGCGGCCAGTGTGCGGCAGATGACGATGGTCATCCGCCTGGAACTGGCGCTGCTGGTGCTGGTGCCGTTGATGGCCACGCTGATGGCGCGTGGCTTCGGCACCTTCTGACTCAACCGTGGGTGTAGGTCACGCCCAGCGAAGCCAGGGCGTCCCAGTAGCGCGGGTAGGTCTTGCCCACGCACAGCGGGTCCTGGATGCGGATGCCCGCCACTTTCAGACCGGCCAGGGCAAAGCACATGGCAATGCGGTGGTCGGAATGGGTGTCGATCAGCGCGTCACAGGTGGTGCCGGCCAGGGCCGGGTCGGCGTGCACCAGCAGGTCGTCACCTTCCACCGTCGACAAGCCCGGGCGAATGGCGTTCAGGCCATCGTCCAGCGCCGCCACGCGGTCGCATTCCTTGACGCGCAGGTTGGCCAGTTCCACGAAGCGCACCGGCGTGGCGTTGAACGCCGCCAGCACCGCCAGGGTCGGAATGGCGTCCTGCATCTGCGAGCCGTTGATCACGGCGGGCATGTGCGGGAACTGGGCGATGTAGTCCTGGGCCTTGGCATCGGGCTGGGTGAAGGCATCGTCGGCCACGCCCAGGTCGATACGCCCGCCGGTGAGGGCCTGGGCCGCCCACAGGTAAGTGGCGGCCGAAGCATCCGGCTCGATGAAATAGTCACCGGCCACGTAGCCGGTGGGCTGCACGCGCCAAGTGACGTCGTCCAGCTGCTCCACCTGGGCACCGAAGGCGCGCATGCAGGCCAGGGTCAGGTCCACGTAGCCGCGGGCGCCGATGTCCTTGCCGGTCAGGGCCACGTCGATGGGCGCGGTGCCGCAGGCGGCGACCATCAGCAGGGCCGAGACGTACTGGCTGGACAGGCCGCCATCGATCTCGAAACGCTGGGCCTGCAGGCGGCCGGTGCCCTTGACTTGCACCGGCGGGCAGCCGGTGGCGCTGTGCACATCGACGCCGCCGGCGCGCAACGACGCCAGCAGCGGGCCAATCGGGCGCTTCTGCATGTAGTGGTCGCCGTCCAGGGTGACGTCGCCGTTGACCGTGGCCACGGCGGCGGTCAGGAAGCGCACGGCGGTGCCGGCGTTGCCCAGGAACAGTGGCTCGGCCGGCACCTGCAGCTGGCCGCTGCTGGTGACCACGAAGGTGGTGTCGTCCGGCTCGTCGATGACCACGCCCATCTGCCGCAGGGCATTGGACATGTGCCGTGTATCGTCGCTTTTCAGCGCGCCATCCAGGCGGCTGGTGCCCTTGGCCAGGGCGGCCAGCAGCAGCGCACGGTTGGTGATCGATTTCGACCCGGGTGGCGAAACCTGTCCGTTCAGGGCAAAGCCAGGCGGGATCACCGTGATTGTTTGTTGCGCAGCCATTTGTTCAACACTCCCCACTCGAAAACCTTGCCGACGGTACAACCCCAGCAATAAAGATTCCCATCATGCCATTTATGCGCCGCCAGTTGCACCCCGGCGGGGCCCGGGACTAGGCTGGAGACGCAAAATGGACCATTTCGACCACAGGAGCGCTGCATGAAGACCGTCAACCTGGGCAGCACGGGCCTCAAGGTTTCCCCCCTGGCCCTGGGCTGCATGACCTACGGGGTGCCCAACCGCGGCAAACACCCCTGGACCCTGGACGAACAGGCCAGCCGCCCGCTGATCAAGCAGGCGCTGGAACTGGGCATCAACTTCTTCGACACCGCCAACAGCTACTCCGACGGCACCAGCGAGGAGATCGTCGGCCGCGCCTTGCACGACTATGCCCGGCGCGACGAGATCGTCATCGCCACCAAGGTGTACTTCCCGATGCGCGCGGCGCCCAACGTCGGCGGCCTGTCGCGCAAGGCCATTTTCACCGAGATCGACAACAGCCTGCGCCGCCTGGGCACCGACTACGTCGACCTGTACCAGATCCACCGCTGGGACTACGACACGCCCATCGAGGAAACCCTGGAAGCGCTGCACGACGTGGTCAAGGCCGGCAAGGCCCTGCACATCGGCGCCTCGTCCATGCACGCCTGGCAATTCGCCAAGGCCCTGGCCACTTCGGAGCGCCACGGCTGGACGAAGTTTGTGTCGATGCAGGACCACCTCAACCTGATCAACCGCGAAGAAGAGCGCGAGATGCTGCCGCTGTGCCGCGACGCCGGCATCGCCGTGCTGCCCTGGAGCCCGCTGGCCCGCGGCCGCCTGACCCGCGACTGGCACCAGGGCACCGCGCGCACCGAGACCGACGACTACGGCAAGAGCCTGTACCAGCCCCACACCGAGGACAGCGACCGGCAGATCGTCGAGGCCGTGGCAAGGGTGGCCGCAGCCCGCGGCGTGCCACGCGCCCAGGTGGCGCTGGCGTGGGTGATGCAGACTCCGGGCGTGACCGCGCCGCTGGTGGGCGCCTCGAAGGCCGAGCACCTGACCGATGCCGTGGCAGCATTGGCGCTGAAGCTCGAGCCCGAGGAGATCGAACAGCTGCAGGCGCCGTATATTCCCCATGCGGTGGTTGGGTTTACCTGACGCGATCTGTAGCCGCTGCCGTAGGCTACGCTGGGCTTGGTGTCCGCTGCAAATCTGCAGTGAGGCACAGGTCCAGCGCAGCCTGCGGCAGCGGCTACACGGCGAGGCGAAGGCTAGCCATCGTCATACGACGTCTGATAACCTCAAGGCACAATAACAAGGAGTCGTGCCCATGCCCTCCCCGCTTCCACGCCTGGCCCGCCGGGCCATTCCCTTCCTTTTCGCCACCCTAGCCAGTCAGGTAACCATGGCCTCTACCTTCGTCTACGTCTCCAACGCCGCCGATGGCACTGTGTCCACCTACCAGCTGGACGCCGCCAACGGCACGCTCACCCCCGGCCAGGTCGCCAAGGCCGGCGCCAACGTTATGCCCATGGCCGTGAGCCCCGACCGCAGCCGCCTGTACGCCGCCGTGCGCTCGCAGCCCTACCGCGTGCAGACCTTCAGCATCGCCCCGGGCGACGGCCACCTGACCCAGGTCAGCGAAAGCCCTGCTCCGGACAGCTACGCCTACATTTCCCTGGACCAGACCGGCCACTACCTGTTTGGCGCCTCCTACGACAACGACATCATGACCGTCACCCGCGTCGACCAGGCCAAGGTCGCCGACGCTCCGCTGCACACCCTCAAGACCGCGCAGAACGCTCACTCGGTGCGCATCGACAAGGCCAACCGCACCCTGCTGGTGGCCAACCTGGGCGGCGAGCGCGTGCTGCAATACCACTTCGACAGCACCACCGGCGCCGTCACCCCCTACGCCCCCGCCCACCTGGCCGCGCCCGAGGGCCTGGGGCCGCGCCACCTGGCGTTCGCGCCGGACAACCGCTTCGTCTACGTGCTGGACGAGCTGCAGGACAAGGTCATCAGCTACGCCCTGGACGCCAACAGCGGCCAGCTCACCCAAGTGGCCGTCAGCAGCAGCCTGCCCGCCGACCACGGCTTGAAGCCGGGCGCGCCGCGTGGCCCGTCGCGGGTCGCCACGCCCGCCATGCAGGCCCACGCCGACAACAGCCAGGACATCTGGGCCGCCGACATCCACGTCACGCCCGACGGCAACTACCTGTACACCAGCGAGCGCACCAGCAGCGTGCTGTCGGCGTTCAAGGTGGACAAGGCCCACGGCACTCTCAGCCTGGTCGGCACCTTTGCCGCCGAGAAGCAGCCGCGCGGCTTTGCCATCAGCGCCGACAGCCGCCACCTGATCTGCACCGGGGAAAAATCCACGCAGCTGTCGGTGTTCGACATCGACCCCGCCACCGGCCGCCTCAGCCTCAACGGCCGCTACCCCACCGGCAACGGCGCCAACTGGGTGGAAATTGTCACCCTCTAACCCGTAGCAGCGGCCGCAAGGCCGCGTCTGCAGCCTTATTCCAACAATCCAGCCCAACAGCGAAAAATATTCTACGCACAGGCAATATTGGCGCGCATAAATCAATAATTTTCCCCCTTCCTGCGGGTAAGCTTTCTTCATCACTGACCCGCAGGAAGAAAGGGACGCCCCATGCCCAGCACCCCGTTGTATTTCGACTACGCCGCCACCACCCCCGTCGACGACCGCGTGATCGCCGCCATGGTCGAGTGCCTGGGCCAGGCCGGCAATTTCGGCAACCCGGCCTCCAGCTCCCATGCCTTCGGCCAGCGCGCCAAACTGGCCGTGGAATCGGCCCGCCGCCAGGTGGGCGAATTGATCGGCGCACCCGCCGACAGCCTGGTCTGGACCAGCGGCGCCACCGAATCCAACAACCTGGCGCTCAAGGGCGTGGCCGCCGCAGCCAGCCCCACGCACCGGCACATCATCACCAGCGTGCTGGAACACAAGGCCATCCTCGACACCGCCAATGAACTGGAACAGCAGGGCTTCGAGATCACCCGCCTGCAGCCCGATGCCCAGGGCCTGATCCAGCCCGAAGCGGTGCGCGCCGCCTTGCGCGACGACACCCTGCTGGTCTCGCTGATGCTGGTGAACAACGAATTGGGCACGCTCACCGACGTCGCCGCCATCGGCCAGCTGGTCCGCGACCACGGCGCGCTGATGCACGTGGACGCCGCCCAGGGCACCGGCAAGGTGGCCATTGACCTCGGCCAGTGGCCGGTGGACCTGCTGTCCATCTCGGCGCACAAAAGCTACGGCCCCAAGGGCATCGGCGCCCTGTACGTAGGCGAACGCGCCCGCCCTGCCCTGCGCGCGCAGATTCACGGCGGCGGCCATGAACAGGGCCTGCGCTCGGGCACCCTGGCCACCCACCAGATCGTCGGCATGGGCAGCGCCTACGCGTTGGCCAGCGCCCACCTGGAAGAAGAACAGCAACGCATCCAGGCCCTCTCCGCGCGCCTGCGCGACGGCCTGCTGCAACTGCCGGGCGTCAGCCTCAACGGCTGTCCACGCCAACGCATTCCCCACACCCTGAACCTGTGCATCGACGTGCCCGGCTTCAACAGCGCCCGCCTGGCCAACGACCTGGCGCTGTCCTCAACCTCCGCCTGCAACTCCGCCAGCGCCGGCCCCTCCCACGTGCTGCTGGCCCTGGGCCTTAGCCCCGAACAAGCCCTGCGCAGCGTACGCCTGAGCCTGGGCCGCTACACCAGCGAAGCCGACGTAGAGCGTGCCATCGAAGTGATTGGCCAGGCCGTGAGCGCACCGCCGCCGTTGTGGTGAAAGTGACGCAGCCCCTGTAGCAGCGGCCACCAGGCCGCGTCCAGGGGCCCACCTCAACTTCTGAGCAACCGCTCCGCCGCCACCGGCTTCAGCCGTGGCGTCAGCACATGAATCACCACGATCGCCACCAGGTACGCGCTGCCCGCCACGATGAAGATCGGCTGGTAGGATTTGAACACGTCAAGGATGTAGCCGTTGTAGGTGGTCATCAGCATGCCGCCCATGGCGCCAGCGGTGCCGCCGATGCCGATCACCGAGGCCACAGCCTGTTTGGGGAACAGGTCGGATGGCAGGGTCATCAGGTTGGCCGACCAGGCCTGGTGCGCCGCAGCGGCCAGGCCAATGATGGCCACCACCAGCCACAGGTTGGAGACGAACTGCGCGGTGACGATGGGAATGACCGCCAGGGCGCAGATCAGCATGGTGGTCTTGCGCGCGGCGTTGGCGCCGCGGCCGTTCTTCAGCTGCCGCGACGAGCCCCAGCCACCCAGCACCGAACCCACGTCAGCCAGCAGGTACACGGCAATCAGCGGCGGGCCGAAGGACTTCAGGTCCAGGCCGTAGGTCTTGCCGAGGAAGTCCGGCAGCCAGAACAGGTACAGCCACCAGATCGGGTCGGTGAGGAACTTGCCGGCGGCGTAGGCCCAGGTTTCTCGGAAGGTCAGCAGCTTGAACCAGGAGAACTTGGCAGGAGTGGCGTCCACCGGCAGCGACGGGTCGGTATCGGATTGAATGTACTCAAGCTCCGAGGCGCTGACCCGCTTGTGTTCCTGCGGGCTGCGGTACATCAGCAGCCAGGCGATCAGCCACAGGGCCGTCACGATGCCGATGGAGATGAATGCCGCACGCCAGCCCCACGCCAGGGTGATGGCCGGCACCAGCAGTGGCGTGACGATGGGCCCGAACGCGGTGCCGGCGTTGAAGATACCGGTGGCCTGGGCCCGCTCCTTCTGCGGGAACCATTCCGACACGGCCTTGAGGCTGGCGGGAAAGCTGCCCGACTCGCCGAAGCCCAAGGCAAAGCGCGCCATGGCGAACTGCGTCACGCCGTTCACCAGGCCGTGGCAGACGCTGGCGATGGTCCACAGGGTGAAGGCCAGGGCGTAGCCGATACGCACGCCGACCTTGTCGATCACCCGGCCGAACGTCAGGAAGCCGATGGCATAGGCGCACTGGAACCAGAACACGATGGAGGCGTAGTCACTCTCCGACCACTTCAATTCGGCCGCCAGGGTGGGCTTGAGGATGCCGATCATCTGGCGGTCGATGTAGTTGATGCCGATGGCCACGAACAACAGGGCGCAGATGGTCCAGCGGTAACGGCTGGTGAGGGTGCGGGGGACGGCGGCGGCTTGCGGGGGAACGGCGCGGCCCCGGGGAGCGGGCCCGATATCGATAGTCATGCTGTGGCTTCCTTTTTGTTTTTATTGAACCCAGTCGACAGCGGCACGATGGATTTGTAGGACATCGTATGACGTGTTCTGGGAGGTGTCAAATGCCCTCCCGGAGGTGACGTGCGGGCGAATTTCGCTGTGAAGAATGTTTTTCGCACTGTTCAATATAATGCTCACAGGGTAAATTCAGCACCGTCCCCTGAGGCGACGCAACGAGAACCCTATGAACACCTCCACGACGAGAAGTGATACCCCTGGCGCGCCAGGTTACAGTCACCCCATTTCCCTCTCTATTTACCTTCAGCCATTGGCGGTAGCAGCATGATCGAGGTCACCGAAGTTTCCATTGCCCAGCTGCGTGCTGCGCTTGAATCAGGCCAGACCACTGCCGTGGAACTGGTGCAGGCCTACCTGGCGCGCATCGACGCCTACGACGGCCCGGCTACGGCCACCGCGCTCAACGCGGTGGTGGCGCGCAACCCCCAGGCGCTGGAAGAAGCCCGTGCCTCCGACGCCCGTCGCGCCCGTGGTGAAACCCTGGGCCCGCTGGACGGCATCCCCTACACCGCCAAGGACAGCTACCTGGTCAAGGGCCTGACGGCCGCGTCCGGCAGCCCGGCGTTCGCCAAGCTGGTGGCCCAGCGCGACGCCTTCACCATCGAGCGCCTGCGCGCCGGCGGCGCCATCTGCCTGGGCAAGACCAACATGCCGCCCATGGCCAACGGCGGCATGCAGCGCGGCGTCTATGGCCGTGCCGAAAGCCCCTACAACGCCAACTACCTCACCGCGCCGTTCGCCTCGGGCTCGTCCAACGGTGCCGGCACCGCCACCGCAGCCAGCTACTCGGCGTTCGGCCTGGCCGAAGAAACCTGGTCCAGCGGCCGTGGCCCTGCCTCCAACAACGGCCTGTGCGCCTACACGCCGTCGCGCGGGGTGATCTCGGTGCGCGGCAACTGGCCGCTGACGCCGACCATGGACGTGGTGGTGCCTTACGCGCGCACCATGGCCGACCTGCTGGAAGTGCTGGACGTGGTGGTGGCCGAAGACCCGGACACCCGCGGCGACCTGTGGCGCCTGCAACCCTGGGTGCCGATCCCCAGCGTGGCCTCGGTGCGCCCGGCCTCCTACCTGGAACTGGCCGCCAGCAGCACCGCCCTGGCCGGCAAGCGCCTGGGCGTGCCGCGCATGTACATCAATGCCGACGACGAAGCCGGCACCTCCGAAGCCCCGGGCATCGGCGGCCCCACCGGCCAGCGCATCAACACCCGTGACAGCGTCATCGACCTGTGGCAGCAGGCACGCAAGGCCCTGGAAGCCGCCGGCGCCGAAGTGGTCGAGGTGGACTTCCCGCTGGTGTCCAACTGCGAGGGCGACCGCCCGGGCGCGCCAACGGTGTTCAACCGCGGCCTGGTGTCCAAGGAGTTCATGCACCATGAACTGTGGGACCTGAGCGCCTGGGCGTTCGACGACTTCCTGCAGGCCAACGGCGACCCGCAGCTCAACCGCCTGGTGGACGTCGACGGCCCGCAGATCTTCCCCCACGACCCGGGCACCCTGCCCAACCGCGAGGGCGACCTGGCGGCCGGCATGGACGAGTACGTGCGCATGGCCGAGCGCGGCATCACCCCGTGGGACCAGATCAGCACCCTGCCCGACGGCCTGCGCGGCCTGGAGCAGACCCGCCGGCTGGACCTGGAAGACTGGATGGACCGCCTCAAGCTCGACGCCGTGCTGTTCCCCACCGTCGCCGACGTGGGCCCGGCGGACGCCGACGTCAACCCGGCCTCGGCGGACATCGCCTGGAGCAACGGCGTGTGGGTGGCCAACGGCAACCTCGCCATCCGCCACCTGGGCGTGCCCACCGTCACCGTGCCCATGGGCGTGATGGCCGACATCGGCATGCCCGCGGGCCTGACCTTCGCCGGCCGCGCCTATGACGATTCGAGCCTGCTGCAACTGGCGGCGGCGTTCGAGGCCACCGGCAACCTGCGGCAGATCCCGCCGCGCACCCCGCCGTTGAAGTGATCGTGCCCTGACGCGGCCTGCGGCCGCTGCTACGCCCGTAGCAGTGGCCGCAGGCCGCGTCCCTCTCACGACGCCAACATCACCCCGTCCCCCCCCCCCGGCTTGCCCCTGTCCAAACCCAGGTGC
>NZ_JBWGIG010000017.1:131006-135167 GCF_056312595.1 Pseudomonas sp. GYB4201
CCCGCGTTCCTGGGCCCGGCCCCCCCCCGGCCGGGGGCCCGCGCCCCCCCCCCTCCCCGGGCCCCCCGCCCGCGTCCCTCTCACGACGCCAACATCACCCGGTCCCGCCCCGCCTGCTTGCCCTGGTACAACAGCTGGTCCGCGCGGTTCAGCGCATCGCGAAACGCCTCGTCCGGGGCAATCACCGTCACCGCCAGCGTGGCCGTCACCACCAGCGCCCTGCCCTCTATCAAGCCCGCCTGCGCACGTATGTGCGCCAACATCCGGTCCGCCACCTGCTGGGCTTCGGCCAGCGCGGTGTTGGGCATCAGCACCAGGAACTCCTCGCCGCCCCAGCGCGCGGCAATGTCGGTCGCGCGCACGCAGCCGGCAATGCTGTCGGCCACCCGTTGCAGCACCAGGTCGCCCAGGTCATGGCCGTGCTGGTCGTTGAACAGCTTGAAGTGGTCCACGTCCAGCAGCACGATGGCCGTGGGCTGTTCCTGGCGCGCCGGGCCCATCTGCCGCAGCCGCTGCAGCACCCGGCGACGGGTGTACAGGCTGGTGAGGCTGTCGCGGTGGGCGGTGTGGAACAGGTGCAGCTGCATCGACAGGGTGAAGCGCACCGACAAGGCCGTGGCGTACATCAGCAACGCCGTGGCCGTCAGGGCGTTGATAATCCCGAACACGTCGATCAGCTCATCGCTGATACCCGGCGCCACCGTGATCAGGTGCCGCAGCGCATAGCCGCCCACCGCCACCACCGCAATCGCCAGGCTCAGGCCCAGGCGCCGCCAGGGCGCGGTCTGGAAGCAGAAAGCGATGATCGGAATCGGGCAGAACAGGTAGAAGTGGAAGTTGCTGTCCCAGCCCAGCATGGAGGTGGCGATGATGGCGTGGGCAATGATCTCCACGCTGAACAATAGCCCGGCCAGGTGGTAGCGCTGGTGGCGAATGGCGAACAGGCAGCCCACGTACATCAGCACGCTCACCGCGTTGGCGGCCCACAGCGCCGGGATGCGCAGGGCCACGAACAGCGCGAACAGCACGATGTGGATACCGAAGGCGATCCAGACAATGGCAATGATATGTCGCCAGAATTGTACGGTTGCGTCCTGCAATACCTGGGCGCGGTCATCCGCAGAAAGGCTGGTCATCAAGGGGGCTCGCAGGGGGTGGAAAATCGGTCTTGTAATGAGACTGATGTCGGCTGCGCCAAGCCACGCTTGATGCTGCCTGTCGGCAAGTTTAATTCGTTGCTCGCTGGCTGAACGAACGCTGTCCGGGCGGCGGATTTTCATCCGTTCTTCATCGCCAGCGCCTAGCATTGGGAGGTTGCTTCCCTGGGTGCACTGTCAAAGGAATCGAACATGAAATCCACCGTCTGCACACTGCTGGTCATTGCCGGCGCGCTGTTGCTGGGCGCCTGCTCCGGGGTGTCGAGCCTGGAAACCGACACCTGCTATTCCGATGGTTGCCAGTCGTACGATGGGCACACCCACAACACCCTCAACCTGGGCGGCGGCAGCGGTTTGGGCAGCAGCTTCAACAGCTACAGCACCAGCCTGCTGCACGATTGACCGCAACCCGGTAGCGCGGTTTTTCGCCCTCGTGCGATGCTTGGGTTTTTGACCGGGAGCATTGCCATGAACATCGCTTTTCTGGGGCTGGGCACCATGGGCCTGCCCATGGCCGCGAATCTGCTGAAGGCCGGTTACCCGGTGCGCGGCTGGAACCGTTCGCCGGAACCGGTGGCCCGGCTTGCCGCCCTGGGCGCCCAGGCCGCCAGCACCCCGCGCGAAGCCGCCGAAGGCGCCGACGTGCTGATTTCCATGCTGGCCGATGACGCCGCCACCCACGCCACCCTGATCGACGGCCAGGCACTGAACTCCCTCAAGCCCGGCGCCATCCACATCAACATGGCGACCATCTCGGTGGCCCTGGCCAACCAGCTGCTGGCGTTGCACCAGGCGCGCGGCGTCGGCTACCTGGCGGCGCCGGTACTGGGCCGGGTGAACGTGGCGGAGGCCGGGCAACTGCAGATCCTGGCCGCCGGCGATGCGCAGGCGCTGGCCACCGTGCAGCCGTTGTTCGACGTACTGGGGCAGAAAACCTGGCACTTCGGCGACCGGCCCGAGCAGGCCAACGCGGTGAAACTGTCGGTGAACTTCATGATCGCCAGCGCCATCGGCACCATGGGTGAAGCCGTGGCCCTGGCCCAGGGCTATGGCGTGGACAAAGGCAGCGTGCTCGACCTGGTCACCTCTACCCTGTTCAACGCGCCGGTGTACAAAGGCTACGGCAGTGCCATCGCCGAAGAACGCTTCGAGCCTGCGGGCTTCAAGCTGGCGCTGGGGCTCAAGGACGTGCGCCTGGCCATGGACGCGGCGGAAAAGGTCAACGTGCCGTTGCCCCTGGCCAGCACCCTGCGCGACAGCCACATCGAAGCGCTGGCCCACGGCGAAGGCCACCTGGACTGGGCCGCCCTGTCGCGCACCAGCGCCCGCCGCGCCGGGCAGGTGTAGGCCCGCTGCAGCTGCGATGGCCAGGTCGTGCCCCCGCCTCAGGGTTGTGGCACGACCTGGTCTTCCACGTGGTAACTGAAGACCTGCTGACGTATACCCCTGAAGAGCCTGACAACCGGAACATTGAAGCCTTCGTCGTATAATTTTTTCTGGAACACTTGCGCATCTGCCAGCCCCATTGTCTGGCCATCCGGCATTTCGGAGTAGAAGAAAGCCGCCAGGTTTGGCTTCATCCAACGACCGTCGTCATTCACCGCCAGAATCAGCTCATTATGTCGGTAGTAGTTCCCAATTAGATCTTGTCCCAGCGGGTATCGCTTGAAGGCCTCGACTGCATTCAGCCAGCCGCTCCAGCTATCGACGTTCCATGAACACTGCTTGCCTTGCCTCTCGCGAATGGGAAAGCTCTCGAAGTGGCCAACCCACTGTCCAAAGCTGTTGATGCCAACGGCTTCGCACTGTCCCCAGGCGTGCCTGGCATTGAGCCCGCCCACATCAGGTTGCACAAATTCATCTTCAACCGGCTGCCTGAAGCCACATCCGCGGTGATTGGCATTGCCCCCAGTGGCCGCATCCAACGGGAATATACAGGCGAAGCCTTCGTTCAACGAAGGTAACCCATGCCGATAGGCGTACACAGGATTGCGCATGATGTAGCCAGCCGCATGGAACGGGGCTGCGCCCGGAAAGTCCCATATATACGGGACGTCATGGCGAATCCAGGAGAATGACACGCCTCCTTGCGCAATGTGGTGAGGCGCGAAGGTCCAGGGGAGGAAATCCCCGTCCTCCACCCCCCTTATCACCAGACCGCTGCAATAATACAAGCCGCGTTCCTTGCCAGACCTTAACTCATGGCAATCCCTATCGTTACTTGCATAAAGTTGATTGAGGGTGGCCACTACCACGGCTGGCGGTTCGACGGGTGCTATCTCATCAACGCCCTGGGGAAGCGAACAGGCGGTCAGAAATACGGCGAAAGCGCCGGCTAGTGCCAATTTGTGCTTGGCAGTCCTGCAAAGGGGGAGATCATTGATGAACATGGCAGTCAGTGTCCTGTTAAAGAGGGTGTGAGCGCGAAGCTATCTACATGCCAATTGCCCAACAACTGACAGAACTGACAGGCGGCCATTAGCCACCATCTCCGCGACGCCTCAACAGATGCCCTTCCGTAGCTGCGGCCACAAGCGCCGCATTTCTTCAGGCACACCGCGTTGCAGCCGGACGCAGCCTTCGGGAGCTTGTGTCTATAGAAGGGAATAGAATCTGAGGTGAGAGCGGTGAATGGCTGGTTGTTCGGCAGCAGTGTTGATAAGCACGTGTAGGAGCAGAACCGCCATTCACCTCTCCGCACTGGCTACAAGCCCGAACAGTTGAACGAGCCGACCTCGAACATCACAAGCATGGGCATCACCAGAGTGCTCTCATCCTTGAGTCAAGAGGTGTTCCCCATGATTTCCTGGCTCGGTATCGACGTCACCAAATCTTCCCTCGCCGTTTGGCTTCGCCCCCAAGACATCAGCTTCAATGTCCCCAATAACTCAACAGGTTATGCTCATCTGATCGAGAAGCTGAGCGGTTACGACGTGCAGAAGGTTTTGCTTGAGGCGACCGGCGGCTACGAGCGGTGGGTGATGGCGGCCCTTCGCCTGGCTGG
>NZ_JBWGIG010000018.1:0-123019 GCF_056312595.1 Pseudomonas sp. GYB4201
CGCTGCTACAGGGGTGTAGCAGCGGCCGCAGGCCGCGTCCGGGGCGTTACTGGCCCCCCACGCGGTACACGCTGATCAGCACCTCATGCTCGCTGATGCCATCGATGGTACCGGTGAAGATGTAGTCGTTCAGCCACGCATGGGCCCCCGGCGCGGTCTTGAACGACGGCACGGTGCGGCAGTAGAAGTCGCTTTCCTGCATATCCTTGATCGCAAGGCCCTTGGCCTTTTTCGCCAGCCCCGACTCGTTGAGGCGCCAGATGCCGGCGTTGTTGATGATGATCACCTGGCCGTCGTCGGTCTTGAGCCGGTACAGGGCGTTGATGTGGGTGACGCCGTCGTCGCGGGTCACCGACATGTCGGCGCCGCCCGGCACCACGGTGCCCTTCATGCCCTTGCCCGCGAAGGTGCCGCCGATGATCGGGTAGTTGATGCGCGCGCCATCCGGGCCCTTGCCCATGTCTTCCTGCGGGCCGAGCTGGACGTCGATCTGCATCACCAGCTCGTGGGTCAGGCGGTCGGGAATACGTTCCTTGAGTTCGGCGGCCATGGACGGCGCAGCCAGGGCAGCCGCGAAGGCGATGCCGGTCAGGGTCTTGAAAGTAGTGAGCATGGTGTTTCCTCAGTTCAAAGGGTCGGGACGGCAAGGTTGTTTGAGCAGCGCGCCACAGGCCGGCCGGGCCGCTGGCACCGCTACCCCGGTGAGTTCACCCAGCACCAGGCGCGAGGGGTGCGCGGCGTCGTGCAGCACGCTGTTGCGGCTGGGAATGGAGAAGTAATCGAAGCCATAGCCGCCGGTGCCGGACGGCGTGTCCACCCACAGGCGCAGGCGCGAGCCCTTGCGGAACGGGTGCGAGAACGGCGGTATTTCCACCCGGCCCAGGGCGGGCACGTTGGGCAGCATCGGCTGGATGCCGTCCGGGTCGTCCAGCAACCAGGGGCGCAGCGCCGTGGAGCGCGCCTCGTCCAGCTTGCGCAGGGACATGCGCAGCCAGCCGCGCTGCACGAACACCTCCTGGCCGTCGGGCCGCACTTCGGTGACGGTCACCTGCAGGTCGGTGTCCGGCGCCAGGAAGGTGGTCAGCCACAGGTCGGCGCTGGCGGTACCGTAGGTCAGCAGGTCACGCTGCAACGGCGCGCTGGTATAGGCCAGGCTGCCCTGTTTCCACACCGGGTGCTGCGCGCCCCAGGCGTTGTCGTTGAGGTAGGTGTTCACCTCCGGGCCGGGGATGGGGTAGTTGTAGCTGTCTGGCGCACCGCCGCCCTGCCCGTGCTCCACCAGGCTGCCGTGTTCGCCCAGGGCGAAGGTCACCGGCTGCACCGCCAGGGGGAAATGATCGCGCTCGATGGTCCAGCCGGGGCGCGCGGTTTCATTGGGTTCATGGCGGCCGCCGTCGCGCTGGTCGGCCACGGTTTCCTGCCACACCTCCACGCGCGGGCTGTGCTCGAAGCCGTTGGCCTTGCCTTTGACGAAGTGGTCGAGGAAGGCGATCAGCTTCTGCCGGAAGCGCTCCGACTCATACAGGTTGTGGCCGCCGCTGGATTCCACCAGCCACAGCTGGTTGGGGTCCAGGCGCTCCTGGTAATAGCCCTCGCGGGCCAGCACGGCCTCGTCCTGCCAGCTGTGCATGGACAGCACCGGCACCTTGATGCGCGCGGCCTGCTCGCGCGGGCTGCGCTGGTTGGCCCAGGCGTCGCGCAGCGGGTGGCGCAGCAGGTTGTACATCAATGAAGTGCTGACCACCTTGGCCTGGTTCTGGGTGACCTGGGCCAGGCAGCGCTCATCGTTTTCCGCCTTGGCGCTGGCCTTCACCGCGTCCCAGCGCATGTCCACGAACCAGTGCCACGAGGTGGTGAACGCCTGGTTCGGCACCCCGCCCGGCGCCCAGCTGTCGCTGCGCGCGTCGCCGATCACCATGCCCGGGGCGATGGCCTTCAGGTGCGGTGGCTGCGCGGCGGCAGTCATCAACTGCGACATGCCCGACCACGACCAGCCGAACATGCCGATGTCGCCGTTGGACCAGGGCTGCGCGGCGGCGAACTCCACCGCGTCGCGGCCGTCCAGGCCATAGGCCGGGCCCAGGAAATCGAAGGTGCCCTGGCTGCAGCCGGTGCCACGGGCCTGCACGCCCATCACCGCATAGCCCTGCTCCACCAGTTGCTTGTCGGTGGCCACCGAAAAGGTTTCGTTGTCGTGCAGGTACGCCGGGCCGCCGATGCTGCCCGAGTCATAACCGCTGTAGCGCACCACCACCGGGAAGCGCCCCTCGCCCTTGGGCAGCAGCACCGAATAGCGCAGCTGGGTGCCGTCGGCGGCGGCCAGGTAGCCGGTCACGCGCTTGCCCCAGAACGGCTGCCAGCTGCGCGCTGGCCCCTCCTGGGCCCCGGGTTCGGCGGCCTGCACGGCCACGCTTGCCAGCAGCGACAGGGCCAGCGCACAAGTGATGTGATTGAATTTTTTCGCGAACATGGAAGGCCTCGACCTGCACAGTGAAAGACGCCTCAAAAGGATTTGGTCACGGACGCGACCACCGTGGCCGAACAGTCGCCGGCGCTGCCGAACGCCGAATAACATTCGGCCTTGGACAGGTCGGTATCGATGTAGGCCGCCTTCCACAGCAGGCCCAGGAACGGCTTGCTCAGCGACACGCCCCAGTCGCGGTAGGTGCTGCGGAACGAGCCGTCGCCGGCCTGGTAGGCCTGGTCATCGTGGGTGTCGGTGTAGCCGTAGCGCAGGTTGAGCAGGGTCTGGTACGGCAGCGGCACGTTGTATTCCACCCAGGTGATGAAGCGGTCGTTGTCGCGCGGCTTGATCACCACGCCATAGGGCGCCAGCTGCGCGGCCAGGGCCTGGCGTGCCGGCGGGTTCTGCAGGTTGCTGGAATACTTGAAGCCCAGCGTGGCGCCGTAGACGCCGAACGTGCCGATCCATTCGTTGAAGTTCACCCAGCTGTCCTTGGGGTAGTCGTAGGCCACGTAGGCCAGGGAAAAGCGTGTGTTCTGGCTCAGGGGCCGGGCAATGCCGGCGTAGTAGTCGAACTCCCGGCGCGTGGCCGTGCCGAAATCGACGTTGGTGGTGAACACCCCGGCGAACAGCCCGCTGGGCTTGTGCACCAGGGTGGCCGCGGTCAACAGCGCCGGGTTGCCCTGGGTCAGCGAGAAACCGCCCACCCGGTAGTCACTGGCGGCGGTGGCGTCGACGTTGAGCATCACCTCCGGGGTCAGGTCAAAGGCCTGGCTTGGCAACGTGCAGCTCGCACTGGCGAGCCCCACGGCCACGAATACCCACTTGTTCATGTACTTCTGCTCCGTTGTTTTGTTTGAAATGGCAGAAAAGTTCAAGCGACAGCTGTTTTGTTTTTGGTGTGTGAATGTTGCGGGTGCAGCGGTGCCCGGGCCGTGCTCAGGGAGCCGGCCGTGTGGGTTAGCGGGTGAACGGGGTCAGACGTCCGAGCGGATGCGGTTCCACAAGCGCGTGATCAGGCGCTGCACCTTCAGCGACGGCGGCTCTATCTGGAACAGCAGCCCGCGGTCCTTGTCCGGCACGAACAGGTTTTCCTCGGCGCGCAACGCCGGGTCTATCAGCGGCGTGCTGGCCGGGTTGGGGTTGGGGTAGCCGATCTCGTTGCTGACGCGGGCGATCACCGCCGGCTGCAGCAGGAAGTCCATGAAGGCATGGGCCTGCACCAGATTCTTCGCGCCCTTGGGAATGACCATGTCGTCGGACCACATCAGCGTGCCCTGGCGTGGCAACGCCAGGCCGATGTCATTGCCGTTGTGCGCGGCCTTGGCCATGTTGCGCGCCGCCAGCATGCCGCCCGACCAGCCCAGGGCCACGCAGATATCGCCATTGGCCAAATCCTGCGGGTACTTGGCCGAGTTGAAGTAGCGCACGTACGGGCGTATCGCCTGCAACAGCGCGGTGGCCTTGTCGTAGTCGGCAGGGTTGCTGCTGCTGGGGTTCAGGCCCAGGTAATTCAGGGCGATGGGGAACACCTCGCTGGGGCTGTCGAGGATGGCCACCCCGCACTGGCTGAGCTTGGCGATGTTCTCGGGCTTGAACAGCAGGTCGTAGTCGCGCATGTCCACGCCCTTGCCCAGCACCGCCTCGACCTTGGCCTTGTTGTAGCCCAGCAGCGTACTGCCCCACAGGTACGGCACGGCGAAGCGGTTGCCCGGGTCCAGGCCTTCACGTTGGTGCATCAGCACAGGGTCCAGTTGCTGCCAGTTCGGCAGTTGCTGGCGGGTCAGCGGCAGCACCGCCCCGGAGTTGATCAGCGTCGGCAGCTGGCTGCTGCTGGGGAACGCCACGTCGTAGCCGGAGTTGCCGGTCAGCAGCCGCGCTTCCAGGGTTTGCGGGCTGTCGAAGATGTCGTAGATCACCTCGATGCCGGTGCGCTGCCTGAAGTCTTCAAGCACGTCCTTGGGCAGGTACTCGATCCAGTTGTAGATGTGCAGCTGGCCGCCGATGGGTTCGGCCCGGGCGCCCAGCCCCGCCACCGCGCACAACAGCCCGGCCAGGCTTGCAGATAACAAGCGTTTCATCGAAAGACTCCAGCAAAGGTCAGGGTTACAGCGCGGTTGCCAGCGCCCGGATCAGGCGCAGGGTGTCGACGTCCAGCACGCTCTCGGCCACCGGCAGCGAGGACTGCTTGACGATGACCACCTGGCGGCTGAAATCCACGTAAAGGTACTGGCCATGAATGCCCACCGCCAGCAGCGCCTCGCCGGGGTACACGTACCACTGGCTGCGGTAGGTGGCGCCGGGGCTCCACTGGGCGAACGCCGGGTTGGCGGCGTACACCGCCGGGTCGCCGCCGGCCAGCACGTTGTCGATCACCTGGCGCGGCAGCAAGCCCTGGCCGCCGGCCAGCAGCATGGCGCCGAAGCGGGCCATGTCGCGCAGGGTGGCGTTGAAGCCTGCGCCGGCGACGTTGCGGCCCCAGGGGTCGGCGATGAAGAAGCCGTCGCGGTCACAGCCCAGGCCCTGCCACACCGTGCTCAACTGCCGGGCGCAGCTGACGCCGCTGGCGCGCTCCATCACCCAGGCCAGGGCCTCGGTGGTGGCGGTGACGTAGTGGAAGAAGCCGCCGTGCTCGCCGTTCTTGCGGGTGGCGGGCAGGTATTCGTACAGCGATTGGTAAGCTGCCTGCACGTCGGCGGGTGGCAGCGTCAGGCCGCAGGCGTAGCCGAACTGCGAGCTGCCCGAGCGGGGGTCGTCGTAGACCTCGTCGTAATCGATGGCCACCGCCATGTCCAGCAGCTGCCGCACCGTGGCGTCGCCGAAGGCGCTGCCGGCCAGCTCCGGCACGTAGGCCGTGGCCAACGCCTGCTCCACCAGCACGCCCTGGCGCACCAGGTCCTGGGCCAGCAGGCCGATCAGCGACTTGGTCACCGAAAACATGATGTGCCGCTTCATGGGCGCGTGGCCGTTGAAATAGCGCTCCTGCACCACCGCCCCCGCTTTCATCACCAGCCAGCCGTCAGTGCAACTGGCCAACAGGTGCTCCTGCAGGCCCACGCTGGCCCCCGAGGCGCTGTGGAACTGAAAGTTTTCAAGCCGTGGTTCGCCCTGGGGCAGCGGCTGCGCCGGCGCCTGGCCACGGGGAACGCTGATGCTGGGGCGAATACGGCCCAGGTTCAGGAACGCCCAGCGGTTGTACGGCGGCTGCATGAAGTTGTGCCAGGTAACGCGCGCCGCTGGCTGCGGCGGGAAGCCCTGCATCAACGCCGGGTGCGGCTCGGCGTCGGTGGCAGCGTAGGCGCTGCGCAAGGCCTGGTGAAAATCGGTGGTCATGAACGCTTCCCTCTGTCGTGATAGGAATAGTTTTATTGCGATAAAACGTTTTAGTCAAATAAAACATTTGCCTCGACTAATCCTTCGATTAGAATCAAGCACTTAAACCTTCGGGGTGCGGGAGACGGCATGAGCGGATTGCGGGAAAGGCAGAAGCAGCAGCGGCGAGAGGCCATTCTCGAGGCGGCGCTGGGCTTGTTCGACGACCAGGGGTTCGCCGCCACCACGGTGGAGCAGATAGCCGAGCGCACCGGGGTGTCGATCCCCACGGTGTTCAACTACTTCGGCAGCAAGCAGGACATTCTGCTGGCAGTGGTGGAACAGGCCGACCTGCGCGCCGTCAACGATGCGCAGCTATCGATGCCGGCGTTCGATAACGCCGTGGACGCCATGTGCCACCTGGAAGCGCTGATCGTGCAGCACGAATTGCAGGTGCTGCCGCCCAGCATCTGGCGCGAGCTGCTGCCGCTGGGGCTGGTGGGGCCCAAGCCTGCGACCGTGCTGCCGCTCAACGCGCGGCTGGTGGAAGAGATAGCGCGGCTGCTGCGCGACCTGCAGGCGCGCAAGTTGTTGAACCAGGCCATCGACGTGGATTTCGTGGCGTACTTCCTCAACGACTACAGCTCGATGCAGTTCATGCGCCTGGTGCAGGAAGACCCACCGGACTTCACCGCGCACCAGGCGCGGGTGCGGCAGATGACGCAGATGCTGTTCGACGGCTTGGCGCCGCGGCCCGCTACCGCGTAGCAGCTGCCGAAGGCTGCGTCCGGATAACCGCGGTGCCTTCGGACGCGGCCTGCGGCCGCTGCTACAGGGGCCTTGCGTAGCAGCTGCCGCAGGCTGCGTCCGTATAACCGCGGCGCCTTCGGACGCGGCCTGCGGCCGCTGCTACAGGGACCTTGCGTAGCAGCTGCCGCAGGCTGCGTCTGGACAATCCCGGCGCCTTTGGACGCGGCCTGCGGCCGCTGCTACAGGGAGCAGCTGCCGCAGGCTGCGTCTGGATAACCGCGGTGCCTGTGGCCGCTGCTACAGGGACCTTGCGTAGCAGCTGCCGCAGGCTGCGTCTGGACAACCGCAGTGCCTTCGGACGCGGCCTGCGGCCGCTGCTACAGGGAGCAGCTGCCGCAGGCTGCGTCTGGACAACCGCGGCGCCTTCGGACGCGGCCTGCGGCCGCTGCTACACGTGCTTATCAACACTGCTGCTGAACAACCTGCCATTCACCGCTCTCACCCCAGATTCTATTCCTTCTTCTAGACACAAGCTGCCGCAGGCTGCGTCTGGATAACCGCGGTGCCTTTGGACGCGGCCTGTGGCCGCTGCTACAGGGACCTTGCGTAGCAGCTGCCGCAGGCTGCGTCTGGATAACCGCGGCGCCTTCGGACGCGGGCCTGCGGCCGCTGCTACAGGGAGCAGCTGCCGCAGGCTGCGTCTGGACAACCGCGGTGCCTTTGGACGCGGCCTGCGGCCGCTGCTACAGGGGCCTTGCGTAGCAGCTGCCGCAGGCTGCGTCCGGATAACCGCGGTGCCTTTGGACGCGGCCTGCGGCCGCTGCTACAGGGGCCCTGCGATATATGCGGTTGGGTGATGCTGCCAGCCCCATACGTTCACACCACGTAATCCACCTGGTGCCGGGCAATGCGGCAGTCGCCCAGGGCGCGTTTTACCCGCAGGTGCTCGGGGTGACCCAGGGCCCCGGACGCTGCCTGACGGCAGCTGCTACAACACAGTTGCTGCTACGAGGCTGTTTGCCATTTTTGGCGCAGGAAGGTGGCGCTTTCGCGCAAGGCCTGCACAGGGTCGGCGCCATTGGGCAGGCTGCATTCGCTGCTCAGCAGGCCCTGGTAGCCGCCCGCTTGCAGGTGCCGGAAGAAGCTGTCGTAGTCGTATTGGCCAGTGCCGGGGTTGAGGCGGCCGGTGTCGGCCAGGTGCACGTGGCTCAGCCAGCCCGGGTAGGCGCCGACCTCGGCCAACGGCTCGTGCTCCTGGTCCATGTGGTAGAAGTCGGCCAGGCCGCGTACTTCGTTGCGGTTCACGCGCCGCGCCAATTGCACGCCCTCGCCCACGCTGTTGATGAGGTTCGATTCGCTACGGTTCAGCGGCTCTATCACCAGCGTGGTAGGGCCGCCTTGCAGCAGGTCGGCGCACCAGCCCAGGGTGTGGGCGAACTGGTCTTCGGCCTGGGCGCGGCTCCAGCCGGGTGGAATGTCGCGGGTCCAGCCGCTGCCCAGCACCACGATGCGCGTGCCGGCCAGGGCCAGCAGCTGCACCACGCGGTCAAAGTAGCGGCGGTTGCGTGGCTCGTCGCGCTGCGGGCCGACTATCCTGAAGTCCCGCGGAAACAGGTAGCTGGAGGCCAGCGCCGGCAGGGGCAGGTCGCGGATGCGCTGTTTGGCCTCGGCGAAGGCGGCGTCATCTTCAAGGTTCAACGGCACCAGTTGCACCTCGATGTAGTCCAGGCCGGCGGCGGCCATGTCGGGGGCTTTGTCGAGGGTGCCACACCATCCGAATTTCATCTGTGCGTCCTTGTAGCGGGTCAATGTCGTGTGCGGCGAATGGTGAAACCCGCCTGGCGGGCGGTCAAATCGCGGCTCTCCAATCAGCCCACGACACGCTGCCCACAGGCGCGTTCGAACAGCGCTAAAATTCGTCATTTACCATACAGATCAATAGGTTGCATTTATTCCATTGTGGACTTTCTGTTAATTCCACCCCCAATGCCCATTTCCCACAAGTGCGCTGCGTTATGATGACCGCCCTCACCCGCCGACAAGGACCTTCTCGGTGTTAAACGACGTCCCCCTGCGCGACCTGCAGCTGTTCTGCCTGGTGGTGCGCCACGCCAGTTTCCTCGGTGCTGCCCAGGCCAGCGGCGTCACCCAGGCGTCGGTGAGCAAGCGCATCAAGCAGCTGGAGACGGCGTTGGGGGTCAAACTGCTGCACCGCACCACCCGCAAGGTGAAAATCTCGGAAGCCGGCACCACCGTGTACCAGTACGCCCAGGCGCTGCTGGAACAGGCCCGCGCACTGGAAGAACAACTGGCCGGCGCGCGGGCCGAACCCACGGGGGCGCTGCGGGTCAGTTCCAGCCAACGCCTGGGCCGGCGACATATCGCGCCGCTCATCGACGCGCTGCAACAGGCCCACCCGGGGTTGCAGGTGTGGCTGGAACTGATGGACCGGCGGGTGGATCTGATCGAGGAAGGCTTCGACATCGACATCCGCGTTGGCGAGGTGGAAGAACCAGGGCTGATCCCCCATCACATCGCCAGCACCCCGCGCATCCTGTGCGCCAGCCCCGCCTACCTGGAGCGACATGGCCGACCGCGCACGCCCACAGATCTCGCCAACCACGACTGCATGGTGTTCCGCGACCGCGACGAGCCGTTCGGCACGTGGAAGCTCAAGGGGCCCGACCGCTGGGAGACGGTCAACGTGACGGGCAGCCTTGCGTCCAACGACAGCGAGGTGGCGTTGCGCTGGTGCCTCGCCGGCCGCGGCATCGTGATGATGGCGGACTGGAACGTGCAGCAGCAACTGGGCGACGGCCGCCTGGTGCGGGTGCTGTCGAAATGGAGCCAGCCGGCGGATGTGTGGGCAGTAACCGTGGCCCGCACCGACCAGTCGGCCAAGGTGCGGGTGTGTATTGATTACTTGCGCCGTGAGTTGCGTGAGGGGCCGTATGCGTTGAACCAGGCACAGGCGTGATGACCAGGACGCGGCCTTGCGGCCGCTGCTACGGGGTTTTCGCTTACACCACGTAATCCACCTGGTGCCGGGCAATGCGGCAATCGCCCAGGGCGCGTTTTACCCGCAGGTGCTCGGGGTGGGTGGCGTAGGCCGCCAGGGCCTGGGCCGAGGCGAACTCGCTGTACAGCACCACGTCGCAGGCGTAGTCGATACGACTGAAGTCCACCCCCACTTCGATCTTCAGCAGCCCCGGAATCAAGCCCGCCAGGCCCTCGAACTGCTCCTTGAGGAACTGGCAGGCCTGGCGGTGGCGCGCCGGGGTGTCGGCGGCCAGGTTCCACATGACGATGTGCTTGACGGTGCGCTCAGCCATGGCCTTCAGCCTGCGCCAGCAGCACTTCCTGGCCGTTGGCATCCGCCGAGGTAAACAGTGCCTCGAGGATGACGTTGATGTCATGGGCCTGGGTGGCCGGCACGTTGGATGGCGCGCCGGTGTACACCGAGTGCATGAAGGCCGCGGCTTCGCGGTCGAAATACACCGGGTTGCCGATCTCGGCGATTTCCGGTGAATAGACCGTCTTGCGCACCGCCCAGATCTCCGGGAAGCTGTTTTCGTTCCAGTGGGTCCAGCCCTTCTGGTGGCCGTTCTTGCCGTCGTGGTACAGCTTGTACGAGGCCGGCATGGGCGTGGAATGCATCACGCCGTGGGTGCCGTAGGCGGTGATGTCCCAGCTTTCGGTCCAGGGCATCGGGTCCCAGGACATGAAGTCGATGGTCACCAGCTTGTCGTCATAGTTGAGCACCGCGCCCACGGCATCTTCGCGGGCTGAATCGCTCATCTGCCCGGCGAACTTGGTGATGCGCGCGTTCACTGATTTCGGCTTGCCGAAGTGCAGCAGGATGCGGTCGATGGTGTGGCAGCCGATCACGTAGAACGCGCCGCCACGGTCGCCCGGCTGCTTCATGTGGTTGGTGTCGGCCTCGTCGTGGGAGCAGCCGGCGTGGGCGCGTACCTGCAGCACCTTGCCGATCTCGCCGCTCTGCAGCACCTGCTGCATCTTTTCCACCGACGGCGCGTAGCGCCAGCAGTAGCCCACCTGGAACAGACCGCCGGTGCGTTCGACGGCTTCGACGATACGCTGGGTGTCCTGGGTGCCGCGGCCGGCGGGTTTTTCGCACAGCACTGCCTTGCCGGCTTCCAGGGCCTCGATGGCCCACTCGGCCATCAGGTAGCTCTTGGGGTGCACCAGCACGATGTGCACGTTGGGGTCGGCGAGGATCGCTTCCTTGCTGCGCGGCTGCACGTCCAGCGCGTCGCAGAACGGCTGCAGCAGCGGCGTGTCGTCGTAGGCGCCGTGGAACTGCACGTTGGCCAGGCGCTTGAACGCCTTGACGCGGCCCGAGGTGTGCGGGTGGGTGATGCCCAGGCAAGCGACGCCGATGGGGGTGCCGCGCTCACGTTGATAGGTCATGGTCATACTCCTTTTATCCGCGGCTTAAAGCTTGACCGTGCGGCCGCTGGCCACCGATTCCACGCAGGCGTCGGCCAGCTTCAGGGCTTTCAGGCCATCCTGCACGGTGGTGGGCAGCGGCTTCTTGTGCACCAGGGCGTCGATGTAGGCTTCCAGCTCCGCCTTGTAGGCCTGCTGGTAGCGTTCCAGGAAGAAGTTCAGCAGCGGCTCGCGGGCGTCGGTGACGTCCTGGCTCCAGCGGCGGATGGTGGTGGGCCGCAGGTTGTCCATCTGCAGCATGCCCTTGGCGCCGAACACCTCGATGCGCTGGTCGTAGCCGTACACCGCGTTGCGGCAGTTGTTGATGTGGCACTGCTTGCCCGAGGCGGTTTGCATCTGCACCATGGCGGTGTCGTAGTCGTCGTACTTTGCCATCATGGCCGGGTCGATCAGGCGGCTGCCGATGGCGTTGACTTCCACCGGTTCCTCGCCCAGCAGCCAGCGGCCGATGTCCAGGTCGTGAATGGTCATGTCGCGGAAGATGCCACCTGAATGCTGGATGTAGTCTTCGGGGGCCAGGCCAGGGTCGCGACTGGTGATGACTACTTGGCGCACTTCGCCGATGTCGCCTGCGTCGATGGCAGCGCGCATTTCGGCGAAGGTGCTTTCAAAACGACGGTTGAAGGCCAGCATCACGCGGCCGTTCAGGCGCTCCACTTCTTCCACCGCGGCCAGGCTCTTGGCCATGTCCAGGTCGATGGGCTTTTCGCACAACACCGCCTTGCCTTGGCGCACGGCGCGCAGCATCAGGTTGATGTGGGTGTGTGTGGGCGTGCCAATGACGATGGCGTCGACGTCGGCGCGGTCGATGGCCGCCTCGCAATCGGTCATGGCTTCGGCCCCCAGTTCATCGGCCAGCCGCGAGGCGGCCTCGGCGAAGGGGTCGGCCACCACCACCAGTCTGGCCAGTTTGCTCGCGGCCACGTTGGCGGCGTGGATCTTGCCGATACGGCCTGCGCCCAATACTGCGATACCTACCATGTTGTTTCTCCTGAATACGCTGTTGTTGGTTGTTGTCGCGAATCGTATGGGGTTAGAACTTGATGTTTTCAAACTGCGCCATGGTGGTCTCGAAGGCCCGCTTGGCCGCGACTTCCAGGGGCAGCTTGCGCAGCTCGGCGCTGATCAGCTCCACGCCCCACGGGCCGCGGTAGCCGACGTCGGCCACTTGCTGAATGAACTCCGGCACGTCCAACTGCCCTTCCCCACACAGCTTGCGGTGGTGGGTGGAGTCGTTGAAGAACGACTCGACCACCGCATGGTTGGCGTCGTCCAGCTCGATGGACTTGATCAGCTCCAGCGGGATCTTGCTGATTTCGTCGAAGCTCATGCCGCCACGGGCCACGTGCCAGGTGTCCACCAGCAGGCCGCCGTTGGGGCGCACGCCTTCGGTGACGGCGATGGCGCGGTCGATGGTGTTGACGCTGGAGAACGGCAGGAACTCGATCACCACGTTGGTGCCGTAAGGCGCCGCGGCATCACAGAGGATGGCGAAGGCATCACGCATGCGCGCCACGTCGGGGGGGCCTTCCTCGAACAGCCCGCCGGCCACTTTCAGGCTGCGCGCGCCCAGCTCGCCGGCGATTTCCAGCAGCTCGTCGCGAATCACGTGGGAGGCCGCCAGCACGTCACCTTCCAGGTGCCAGTCGGTCAGGAATTCGACTTCCACGTGCTTGATGCCGTTGTCCCTGAGGATGTTGCGCACGGTGGAGATGCCCAGCTTGGCGACGTTGTGCACAAGGTCCGCGTGCACCAGGCCCATGCCGCGCCAGCCGGCCTTGGCCGCCGCCTCGGCACGCGCCTGCAGGGAAAACGGGCTGATCTCGCTGGGCGCGCCGGGGTAGGTATCGCCGGCCAGGGTCCAGTAGGCTGCAAGCAGTTCAACGTTTTTGTCGGGCATGTCGATCACTTTTGATTGTCGTTGAAGATCGGGCTGGTAGGTCAGGCAGGCGTCAGGACGAAGTCCCAGTTCACCGCCAGGTAAGGCACTTGCAGGTCGTAGCGCTGGGCCGTGGCCGCGTCGCGCTGCGTGGTGAATTCGGCGATCAGCTCCTTCTTCACGCCGAACACCGTGTCCTCGTGCAGGTATGGGCAGTTGGGGGTGAAGATGTGGGTGATGACCTGGTCGTAGCCGGGCGCGGTGACGATGAAGTGCAGGTGCGCGGCGCGGTTGGGGTGGCGCCCCAGTTGGCCCAGCAGCTTGCCCACCGGGCCGTCGGCCGGAATCGGGTAATGCCGTGGCTTCACCGTGCGGAAGGCGTAGTAGCCGTCGGCGTCGGTGGTGAACAGGCCGCGCAGGTTGTACTCGGGCTGCACGCCCTTCTGCTGCACGTCGTAGAAGCCGTCGTCGTTGGTCTGCCAGATGTCCAGGGTGGCGCCGACGATGGGGTTGCCCGCGGTGTCCAGCACCCGGCCGCTGACCAGGGTGGGCTCGCCCTTGCCGTCCAGGCAGATGTTGGCGCCGTTCGCATAGCGCGGCGCGTCGGCCACGTAGAACGGGCCGAGGATGGTGTTGGGGGTGGCGCCACTGGGGCGGCGGTGGTTGATGGCGTCCACCAGCATGGTCACGCCCAGCACGTCAGACAGCAGAATGTATTCCTGGCGCCAGTCGGTGCACATGTGGCCGGTGGTGGTGAGGAATTCGATGGCCTTGAACCACTCTTCGTGGGTGGGCTCGATTTCCTTGATGGCCGCGTGCAGGTGGCGGGTGATGACTGACATGACCTCGCGCAGGCGCGGGTCGGCTTCGGCGGTGATGCGCGCGTTGACGATCTCGGCCGAACGCTCTTCCTCGAAGAGCCCGCCTACGGGCGTGTCGGTGTTCAGGTGCGCAGTCATGGCTTGATGTCCTTGATCATTATTGTGGGTGGCCGGCGTACGGTGTCAGCAGGCATTGGCGTTGGCGCCGGCGCGGCGCCAGGTGCGGCCGCCCAGGCGCTGCTGCATGAATTGCTCGATCTGCTCCAGGGTCATGCCCTTTGTTTCAGGCAACCACAAGGTGCAGAACACGATGGAGCCGATGTTGATCACGGCGAACAGGAAGAAGGTCATGCCGCCCATCACGCTGAGCATCAGCGGGAAGGCGAAGGCGACGATGGCGTTGAAAATCCAGAAGATGCCGACGCTGATGCCGTTCATCAAACCGCGCACGTGGGTGGGGAACAGTTCGGACATCAGCAGCCAGTACACCGGGCCGATGCACATCTGCATGAAGAACAGGAACATCAGCACGCCGCCCAGCGCCAGGTAGCTTTGCAGCAGCGAGTGGGGCATGAAGTTCATCACCACGCCGAGGAAGACCTGCGCCAGCACCACCACGGTCAGGCCCAGCAGCAGGATCGTGCGCCGGCCCAGGCGGTTGATCAACCACATGCCGATCAGCGTCGCCACCACCGCCACCAGGCCGTTGCCGATGGTGGCGATCAGGGCAGCGTGGGTGCCCATGCCGGTTTCCTTGAGGATCATGGGGGTGTAGTACATGAAGGCGTTGACGCCGGTGAACTGGATGATGAAGCCCAGGGCGATGCCGATGCCCAGCAGCTTGAGCAGCCAGGGCTCGGCGAGCTTGGCCAGGCTGCCGCCATGGCGGCGCTCGACGTCGCACTGGGCGATGATTTCCTTCAACTCACGGTCCACTTCGCGGTGGGTGTCGCGAATGCCCAGCAAGGTGGCCTTGGCCTCGTCGATGCGGCCCTTGCTGACCAGCCAGCGCGGCGACGACGGCACGAAATGCATGCCCACGTACAGCAGCGCCGCCGGAATCAGCGCGATGGCCAGCATGTAGCGCCACACCTGGGGGCTGTCGAACAAGTGCACCAGGCCGGCGCTGGCGATGTAGGCCAGGCATTGGCCGGAGACGATCATCAGTTCGCTCTGGCACACCAGCCGGCCGCGGTGCTTGGGCGCCGCCAGCTCGGCGATCAGCACCGGCACCGCCGACGAGGCGCCGCCTACGGCGATGCCCAGCACGAAGCGGGTGGCGACCATGCTCCACAGGGTCGGCGACAGCGCGGTGCCCAGGGCGCCCAGGGCAAACAGCACGGCCAGGGCCTTGAGCACGCCCAGGCGGCCATAACGGTCGGAGAGTTGCCCGGCGAACAACGCGCCGAAAGCGCCGCCGAAAATCAGTGCCGAGGCCACCAGGCCTTCAGACACGGGCGTCAGGCCCAGGCCGCCCTGGGCGGGTTCCAGGGCCATGAAGGGCAATGCGCCGGAGATGACCCCGGTGTCGTAACCGAACCCCAGCGAGCCCATGGTGGTGATGGCGGCGATGCGCCAGAGGATTTTCGCGGACGCGCCGGTAGCGGCTTGAGTGCGGGGCATGAGGTCAACCTTTATTGAAGTTATGTGTTCGCTCAGTGGGGTCGAGACTACCGGGGTTGAAGTGGAAGAAAAATGCCGCAACGGCAATTGTGTTTTCCGCTGGGTGGAAGACTGAGGTACCGCGTATTCCCAGCAACACCGCGGCGCGGCCGGACGCCGCCTGGCGGCAGCTGCTACGGGCTACCCCGCCCGCCGCCCCCCCGTAGCAGCGGCCGCAGGCCGCGTCCACGAGCGCCGCACATTTCCAGCCAGCCTCAACGCGTCCAATGACGCTCATATTCGTGCGTGTTGAAATCAGCCAGCAGAAACTCGATGAACACCCGCAACTTCGCCGGCATGTAACGCCGGCTCTGGAACGCCATGTTGATGGTCAGCCGTGGCAAATCCCAATCGTCCAGCACCGGTATCAAGCGCCCCGCCACAAGGTCGGCGTTGATGATGTACCTGGGCTGCACCAGGATGCCGCCGCCGGCCAGGGCGGCAGCGCGCACTATCTGGCCGTCGTTGGTTTCCAGGATCGGCTCGGCCTTGAACGCCGCCTCTTCCTTGCCCCGGGTAAAGCGCAGGGTGCGCGGCTGGTTGGCGTGGCTGTAGATCAGCAGGTCGTGGTCGGCCAGGTCCTCGATGCAGCTGGGCATGCCCTTGCGCTGCAGGTAGCCGGGCGACGCCGCCAGCACCCGGCGGGTCTCGGCCAGGCGGCGGATGGTGATGTTGGAGTCCGGCTCGTATTCCTTGGTGCGGATGGCCAGGTCGATCTCGCTGTCGATGATGTCGAAGTAGCGGTTCTCGCCCAGCAGCTTCACGGTGATGTGCGGGTACAGCGTGCGGAAAGCCGGAATCAGCGGCGCGATGTGCAGCATGCAGAAGGAAATCGACGAGGTGATGGTCAGCGTGCCCACCGGCTGCACCAGCGATTCGCTCAGCGACGCCTCGGCTTCCTTCAGTTCGCCCAGCAGGCTTTTGCAGCGGGTGTAGAACTGGTGGCCGGAATTGGTCAGCGCCAGGCGCCGGGTGTTGCGGTCGATCAGCCGGGTGTTCAGGCGCTGCTCCAGGGCCACCAGGTGGCGGCTGGCGGCAGCGTTGGACAGGCCGAGTATTTCTGCCGCCTTGCTCAGGGTGCCCACTTCGGCGGTCAGTACGAACAGTTCAAGCTCGGTCAGGCGGTCCACTGTGTGCGTCCTTTTTATTTTTTCACAGGTGAAATAAAGAATTCCGATAACGGCCTTTTTTTACATCCTGCGGAACTATAACGTGCGGCGCAACAGGTGAAGGAAGGTGACCATGCGCGATCTGGACGAAACAACCATTACCCAGGCGGTGCTCGCCGCCAACCGTGGCACCCCTGACGCGCGGCTGTGCGCGGTGATGACCAGCCTGGTGCAGCACCTGCACGCCTTCGCCCGCGACATCCAGCTGACCGAGGCCGAATGGCGCCAGGGCATCGCCCTGCTCGGCCAGGCGGCGCCAGCCGACGACGAACTCGCGCTGCTCTCCAGCGTGCTGGGGCTGTCGACCCTGGTGCTAGCCCAGCACGAGCGCAAGCCTGCGGCCTGCACCCCGGCCACTGCATTCGTCACCGCCCCCGGCCCGAACGCGGTGCTGCACGACCTGGGCGCCGACATCACCCCGCACCTGGGGGGCCCCAAGGGCTACGTGCAAGGGGTGGTGCGCGACCACGGCGGCGCTGCCGTGCCCAACGCCCGCTTGCACCTGCAGGTGGCCGGGGTCGAAGCCCTGCTGCAGGCCGACGGGCACGGCCGCTACCACTTCAGCACCTCGTTGCCCGGCAGCCAGCCGGTGCGCCACGAAGGCCCGGCGCACCAGCTGCTGGCCGCGCTCAACCGCCACGCCTGGCGCCCGGCGCACCTGGCCCTGGGCGTGAGCGCCGCCGGCTGCCAGGCACTGGCCACGCACCTGTACCGCGAAGGCGACCCCTACCTGGCCACGGACCCGCTGTTTGCCGTGCGCCCTGCCCTGACCATTCCCTGGCACTGCCAGCCGCCGGGCCCCACGCCCGATGGCGGCCACAGCGACGAGGTGTTCTACACCCTGGCGTTCGATGTGGTCCTGGCCCGGCTTGCCTGACGCTTTTGCGCTTTCACTCAAGGAGACCTGCCCCATGTCCACGCCCCCATTCGTCTATAACGGCCAGCCGTCACGCGTCATCTTCGGCCAGGGCTCGCTGCAACAACTGGAGGCGGAGATCGAGCGCCTGGGCGCCAAGCGCGCGCTGGTGTTGTGTACCCCCGAGCAGCGCCCCCAGGCCGAGCTCATTGCCCAACTGCTGGGCGAGCGCGCCGCCGACATTTTCGCCAAGGCCGTGATGCACGTGCCCATCGAGACCGCCCGCGAAGCCCGCGAAGTGGCCAGGCGCCTGGGCGCGGACTGCGCCGTGGCCATTGGCGGTGGCTCAACCACCGGCCTGGGCAAGGCCATTGCCATGGATTCCGGCCTGCCGATTCTGGCCATTCCCACCACCTACGCCGGCTCGGAGATGACCCCGGTGTTCGGCCTCACCGAAAACGGCCTGAAGCGCACCGGCAAAGACCCGCGCGTGCTGCCGAAAACCGTGATCTACGACCCTGAACTGACCGTCAGCCTGCCAGTGGAGATGTCCATCACCAGCGGCATGAACGCCATCGCCCACGCCGCCGAAGGGCTGTACGCCCAGGACGGCAACCCGGTGATGTCGCTGATGGCCGAGGAAGGCATTCGCGCCCTGGCCGCAGGTTTGAAAAGCATCCACCGCGACCCCGCCGACCTCGCCGCCCGTGGCGACTGCCTGTACGGCGCCTGGCTGTGCGGCACGGTGCTGGGCAACGTCGGCATGGCCCTGCACCACAAGCTGTGCCACACCCTGGGCGGCAGCTTCAACCTGCCCCACGCGCAAACCCACACCATCGTCTTGCCCCACGCCATCGCCTACAACCAGTCGGCGGCGCCGGCGCTGTCGCGCATCAGCCGCGCGCTGGGCGTGGACAGCAGCCCGGCGCAGGCACTGTTCGACCTGTCCAGCTCGCTGGGCGCGCCTACCCGCCTCAAGGACCTGGGCCTGACCGAGGCCGACCTGGACCGCGCCACCGACATCGCCCTCTCCAACCCCTACTGGAACCCGCGCGCCATCGAGGCCACGGCCATTCGCCAGCTGCTGCAGGACGCCTACGACGGCGTGCGCCCGCAGTAATCAGTACGGCAGGTTGAACGGGGTGACGATCTGCACCTGCGACGGTGCGATCGGCCCCGTTTTCCACACCCGGTGGTACTGCAGGATGTGCAGGAACAGGTTGCGTGCATCTACCTGCAGGTTGTGGTCGATGACCGCGGCCATCTGCTGGTGTTCCAGCAGCTGGCGGTTTTCCTCGTCCAGGTCGTGGCCGATGAACACCTCCAGCGGCCGCCCGCACGCGGCGAAGGCGTCGACGATGGCGCGGTTGCCGCCGCCCACGCTGTACACCGCGCGCAAGCCGGGGTGCTGGGCGAGCGCCGCGGTAACCCGCTCGCGGGTGCGCTCGTACACCCCATAGCCGCCGCTGATATCAACCACCTGCACGTGCGGGGCGTGGGCGCGCAGCCACATGCGCAGGCCCATCTCGCGCTCCTCCTCGCCGCGGAACAAGGCGCTGCCGATGACCACCGCCACCTGCTGCGCCTGGGGCGCCAGCCAGCGCGACAGCAGGTAGGCGGCGGTCTGCCCGGCGGTGCGGTTGTCCATGCCCACGTAGCCGATGCGCTCGCTGTGCGGCAGGTCGGTGACAAGCGTCACCACCGGGATGCCGGCCGCGTTCAGTTGCTTCACCGCCTGGTTCACCGCCGGCTCGTCGGCGGCCTTCAGCACCACGCCCTGGCTGCCGGTGTGCAGGCAGCGCAGCAACTGGTCGTGCATGGCCTGGGGCTCGATTTCCTCGAACAGGTGAAAGCGCGGGGCGATGCGGAACGGCGCCAGGCTGCCCAACTGCTGGGTAATGGCCGCCTGCACGGCGGCGCTGAAGCGCCTGGGCGTGTGCATGACCACGTCGACATGGAAGGTGCGGCCCACGGCCAGGCCGTTCTGCTCCTGGGCCTCCAGTTCGCCCAGGGCCTGCTCGATGCGCCGCTGGGTCTGGTAATGCACGCTGCCGCGCTGGTGCAGCACGCGGTCGACGGTGGCCTTGCTGACCCCGGCCTGGGTCGAGAGCTGCTTGATGGAGAAGTGCCTGGCGCGTTCGAGAAGGGTCATGGGCGTGAGGTTTTTCTGAGGTCTTTTTGGGGTTTGACGAGGTCAGCGCAATGCTAGTCTCAGTTTCGCCAGGCGTCGAGCCAGGGCAGCACAACAACAAAAAACCAGGAGAATTCCCATGGCAGCAGCTGACCTCAACCGCCCCTTCCACGGCCAGTATTTCGTCGTCACCGGCAGCACTCAGGGCCTGGGCGCGGCCGTGGCGCACACCCTCGCCCAGCGTGGCGCCGCCGGCCTGATCATCTGCGGCCGCCGCCAGGCCGAGGGCCAGGCCCAGGTGCAGGCACTGGCCCGGCTCGATTGCCAGGCGCACTTCGTGCAGGCCGACCTCGAACGCGTGGAAGACTGCCGCGCCATCATCCAGGCCGCGCGCACCCACTTCGGCACCCTGCACGGGCTGGTCAACTGCGCGGGCATGTCCGACCGCGGCACCATCCTCGACACGTCGCCCGAGCTGTTCGACCGGTTGTTCGCGGTGAACGTGCGCGCGCCGTTCTTCCTCATGCAGGAGGCCATCAAGCTGATGATCGGCCAGGGCGTGGCGGGCGCCATCGTCAACATCCAGAGCATCGTCGGCCACGGCGGCCCGGCCTACCTGTGCCCCTATTCCACCTCCAAGGGCGCGCTGGCGGTGCTGAGCAAGAACGTCGCCTTCAGCGCCCTGCGCAACCGCATCCGCGTCAACGGCCTGAACATTGGCTGGATGGACACGCCCCACGAGGACGAGATCCAGCGCCGCTACCACGGCGCCCAGGACGGCTGGCTGGAACGGGCCGAGCAAGGGCTGCCGTTTGGCCGCCTGCTCAAGCCTGAAGAAGTAGCGCGCAGCGTGGCCTACCTGCTGTCCGCCGAGTCGGGAATGATGACCGGCACCGTGCTCGACCTTGAGCAAGGCGTGGTCGGCTGCGGCGACGACACCGCGCCGCGTCCCAGCGGCCCGTTGACCTTGCCGGAGGGCGCCTGATGAACAGCCCATCGGTATTCGTGAGCAGCGACGCCGTGCAGCTGCAGGACTTCAGCCGCCTGTGCGAGCAGCAGGCGCTGCCCCGGCACTACCCGCTCTGCTCGGAGGTGCAGGCCAACGTGCCCATCTACCAGGCACACACCCTGCGCGACGCCGAGCGCGGCGCGGTGCTCGACGAGCTGCACCGGCTGTTCAGCCAGGGCCCCGGGGTGATGGTGGTGCGCCAGGCCTACACCGACCTGGCAGTGGTGGACCGCCACAGCGAGTTGTTCGACGCCATCTTCGCCCAGGAAGCGGCCCAGGGCGTGGCAGCCGACCATTTCGCCAAGGCCGGCAGCAACGGGCGCATCTGGAACGCTTTGCAGAAGGCCGCGCTGCACTCGCCGGCCTCGTTCATCGAGTACTACGCCAACCCGCTGCTGGGGCTGATCGCCGAGGCCTGGCTGGGCCCGGACTTCCAGGTCACCGCCCAGGTCAACGTGGTGCACCCCGGCGGTCAGGCGCAGCAGCCACACCGCGACTACCACCTGGGCTTCCAGGTGCCGGAAGTGGTGGAGCGTTTCCCGTTGCCGTTGCACGTGCTGTCCCAGTACCTGACCCTGCAGGGCGCCATCGCCCATTCGGACATGCCGCTGGACACCGGGCCGACCCTGCTGCTGCCGTTTTCCCAGCAGTACCCGCTGGGCTACCTGGCCTGGCGCCGCCCGGAGTTCATCGAGTACTTCCAGGCCCACGCGGTGCAGCTGCCGCTGAACAAGGGCGACCTGCTGTTCTTCAACCCGGCGCTGTTCCATGCGGCCGGTACAAACCGCACCGCCGACCGCCAGCGCATGGCCAACCTGCTGCAGATTTCCTCGGCGTTCGGCAAGCCCATGGAGGCCCTGGACCGCGAACGCATGATGCTGGCGCTGTACCCCTGCCTGCTCGAACAAGTGCGCGACCAGGTGCTGAGCGCCGAGCAGGTGGCGGCGGTGGTGGCCTGCACTGCGGACGGCTATTCGTTCCCCACCAACCTCGACACCGACCCGCCCCTGCACGGCCTGGCTCCGCAGACCGGGCAACAGCTGATGCTGGCGGCGCTGGCCGAAGGCTGCAGCGTGGCCACTTTTACCGAGCGCGTGCAGCAGTTGCGCGACAAACGCCGGGCCTGAACATCCTTCCAACAATAACGATAAAGCGGATCTACCCATGAAAAAACAAATGCTCGCCGTGCTGTTCAGCGCCCTACTGTCCCCCCTGGCCATGGCCGATGTGCGCATCGGCATCAGCATCGCCCAGGTCGACGATGTATTCCTGGCGCAGATGCGCGACTACATGGCCGCCCACGGCAAACAGCTGCAGGGCGTGACCTTGCAGTTCGAAGACGCCCAGGGCGACGTGGTGCGCCAGCTCAACCAGGTGCTGAGCTTCACCGCCCAGGGCATGGACGCCATCATCGTCAACCCGGTGGACACCGCCGCCACCGCGAAAATCACCGAAGACGCGCAAAAGGCCCACATCCCGCTGGTGTACGTCAACCGCCGCCCGGAAACCCCGCAGTTGCCAGTGGGCGTGGGCTACGTGGGCTCGGACGAAGTGAAGGCCGGGGAAATGCAGATGCGCTACCTGGCCGACAAGATGGGTGGCAAGGGTAACCTGGCGATCATGCTCGGGCTGCTGTCCAACGACGCCACCCACAACCGCACCCGCGGGGTGAAAAGCGTGCTCAAGGACTACCCCAATATTCACGTGGTGGAAGAGCAGACCGCCGACTGGCAGCGCAGCAAGGCCATGGACCTGATGAACAACTGGATCGTCTCGGGCAAGCAGATCGACGCCGTGGCCGCCAACGCCGACGAGATGGCCATTGGCGCCGCCATGGCCATCCGCCAGGCCGGCCTGCAGCCGGGCAAGGACATCCTGGTGGGCGGCAGCGACGGCGGCCCTGCGGGCCTCGAGGCGATCAAGAAGGACGACCTGAGCGTGACCGTGTACCAGGACAACAAGGGCCAGGCTTATGGCTCCATCGACCTGGCGCTGAAGATGGTGCGCAAGGAACCCTACCAGGCGGAGCTGACCATCCCCTACCAGCTGATTACCAAGGCCAACTACCAGCAGTTTGTGAACCCCTAGCGGTGACCGGGGCGCCTCGGTCTATACTGGGGCTGCTTCCCCCGTACAGCCGACCGGGCAGGACACGTGAAATCGACGACACTCATCACCGCGTTGCTCTGTCTGTTGCTGGGCCCACTTGGCAAGGTCGCCGCCGCCGAGCCTTACCGGGTGGTCACCGAAGAGTGGGCCCCGTACAACTACCTGGAAAACAATCAGCTCACCGGCATGACCACCGACGTGGTCCGGGCGATCATGGCGCTGACCGGGGATGACTTCCAGGTGCAGCTACTGCCCAGCATGCGCAGCACCCATGCCCTGCAGACCCGCCCCCGGACCATCATGTTTTCGCTGTTCCGCACTGCCGCGCGCGAGCCGCTGTACAAATGGGTCGGGCCTATCGTCGAAGAGTCGATCTACCCCTACCAGCTGGCCAGCGCGCCCCAGCAACTCGACTCCCGCGAGCAGCTGCTGCACGCCCCGCAGATCACCACCCGGCAGGCCGGGCTGGTGCCTGAACAGCTGGAGGCGCAGGGTTTCGGCAACCTCGACAAGAGCGCCGCCAGTAACCTGCAGCTGTACCGCATGCTGCTGGCCGGCCGTACTGGCATCATCATCGGCGACACCGCGGCGGGCGTCGCCTACTACAGCCAGGTGCTGCACATTGCCCCGGGCACCTTGCGGCAGATTCCCGTGGAGCTGTATCGCTCATCACTCTACATCGCTTTCAGCCAGGACTCCGATGACAGGCTGGTGGCGGCGTGGGGCCGCGCCCTGGAACAGTTGCGTCAGTCGGGCGAGCTGGCGCGCATCCAGCGCCGTTACATCGAGCGCTGAGCGGTCTACCAGCGGTACGGAAAGCGGCCGTTGCTGCGCTTGATGGCGTTGCCGCGCCAGCGCAGGTACAGGCCCCGCACCAGAATGGCTTCCAGCTGCGCAACCATCCACGGGCTGTACAGGAACGGCGTGGCGCTGGCGCTGCTTAGCACCGTCTCGGCCTTCACCCATTGCCACTCCATGACCTCGTCAGGCGCTGGCAGCGGTGCATCGCGGGTCACCGCGCGGAACACCTCGACGCCTGCGCATGCAGGATCCGCCGGCTGGCTGAAGTCGTCCATCAACAGCTCCACCTGCTCCACCGCAATGCCCAGCTCGCAGGCCGACCTGCGCAGCAGCGCCTGGTCCAGCGCCTCGCCTGGCTGGGCGTGGCCATGCAGCGAGTTGCTCCACACCCCCGGCCACTCGCGCTTGCCCAGCGCGCGGCGGGTAATCAGCACCCTGCCCTGGGCATCGAAGACGTAGCAGGAAAAGGCCTTGGCGGCGGCTTGCGGTGTGTGGAGGGCGTGCGTGGGCATAAGGACTTCGCGTCATCGGACAGGCCTGCACGATGAACGCAAATGAATGGGCAATCCATTCACTAAAGGGTACATCATTGATAAGCCCCCGCTTATGAATCCCCGTAGCAGCTGCCGCCAGGCGGCGTCCTGGGCCCTGCGGTGCTCCTATGACGCGGCCTGCGGCCGCTGCTACAAAGGTTGCCGCGGCACCTTGCGCTGCTGCGCCTCGAATCCATCACGACCTGTTTAGGGGTTGTGATATTTTGCTATGGCGGTTGTGCGTGGGAGATCTTCGGATCTGCCGGGTTGGGATGGACCGGTTCGCCAACCTGCGCACAACTGCCACCCTGTGCCCTGCCTGACCTTGCCGCCTGCGCGGGCGTGTGCAATGCAGCCTACATGGTGATAGAAGACGGCAGCCAAATGTTCGGCTTGGTGGAGCTGATCCTGCAACGTGAACGGGCATCCGCCTCTTAAGCGCCACCCCACCTTTCGTAGCAGCTGCCGCCAGGCGGCGTCATGGGCCCTGCGGTGTTGCCATGACGCGGCCTGCGGCCGCTGCTACGGGAACGCGTGTATCTTGTCGATCGCGTCGTTTGCATCGCGGCCAAGGCCGGCTCCTACCACGGACGGCGTAGGAGCCGACTTTAGTCGCGATGCAGGCAGCGCGGTTTCAAGACAGTTGCTGCTACAGTGTGCGACGTGCATGGCCTGCGCATTGCGCCCTCAAGGAGAACCCCTTCGCTCATGATTATTTCGGCTGCCACCGACTACCGCGCTGCGGCGCAAGCCAAACTGCCGCCTTTCCTGTTCCATTACCTCGACGGCGGCGCCTACGCCGAGCATACCCTGCGGCGCAACGTCGACGACCTGGCCAATATCGCCCTGCGCCAGCGAGTGCTGCGCAACATGGCCGAGCTGAGCCTGGAGACCCAGTTGTTCGGCGAGACCTTGAGCCTGCCAGCGGCGCTGGCGCCCATCGGCCTGTGCGGCATGTTCGCCCGGCGCGGTGAGGTGCAGGCGGCGAAGGCGGCGGATGCCAAGGGCATCCCGTTCACCCTGTCGACGGTGTCGGTGTGCCCTATCGAAGAGGTGGCGCCGGCCATCAAGCGGCCCATGTGGTTCCAGCTGTACGTGCTCAAGGACCGCGGTTTCATGAAGAACGCCCTGGAGCGCGCCCGCGCCGCGGGGGTTACCACGCTGGTGTTCACCGTCGACATGCCGGTGCCCGGCGCGCGGTATCGGGACGCGCATTCGGGCATGAGCGGCCCCAACGCGCCGCTGCGGCGCATGCTGCAGGCGGTCACCCACCCGGCCTGGGCCTGGGACGTGGGGTTGCTGGGCCGGCCCCACGACCTGGGCAATATCTCCACCTACCGCGGCCACCCCACCGGCCTTGCCGACTACATCGGCTGGCTGGGCAGCAACTTCGACCCGTCGATTTCCTGGAAGGACCTGGAGTGGATTCGTGACTACTGGCAGGGGCCGATGGTGATCAAGGGCATCCTCGACCCCCAGGACGCCCGCGACGCGGTGACGTTCGGCGCCGATGGCATCGTGGTGTCCAACCACGGCGGTCGCCAACTGGACGGCGTGCTGTCCAGCGCCCGCGCGCTGCCGGCGATTGCCGATGCGGTGAAGGGCGAGCTGGCGATCCTGGCGGACTCGGGGGTGCGCAACGGGCTGGACATCGTGCGGATGATTGCCCTGGGGGCGGATACAGTGTTGTTGGGCCGCGCGTTCATCTATGCGCTGGCCGTCGCCGGCGGTGCAGGCGTGAGCAACCTGCTGGACCTGATTGAGAAAGAAATGCGCGTGGCGATGGTGCTGACGGGCGCGAAGTCGATCAAGGAAATCACCCGCGAGTCGTTGGCCGCCACCGCCTTCGCCGCCGCCCCGTAGCAGCGGCCGCAGGCCGCGTCATCGGCGACGCGTTGGACCTGACACGCCCCGTGGAGAGGACGCCGCCTGCGGCAGCTGCTACAGGGGGTGTTTCAGCAGGGCCAGCATGCGTTCGACGTCGGCGCGCTGCTCTTTGCCGCCTGGCACGAACGCGCAATAGGGGTGCCCCAACTGCAACGACGCCGTGGACAGGGCAATCAACCGCCCCGCCTCCAGGTCCGGCGCGGCCAGGGCCTGCTGCCCCAGCGCAATGCCCATGCCCAGCCGCGCCAGGGTCACCGACAGGCTCGACAGCCCCGACCGGCGCCCCAGCGCCGGGTCTGGCGAGCGCTCCACCTGCCGCGCCGCAAACCAGTCGCTCCACGTAGGGTGCGAGGCGTAATTGGCGCCCCACTGGGTGTGGATGAACAGGCTGGGGGGCAACTGGCCCAGGTCGAACTGCGGGTTGCCGTGGCGGTACCACAGCTCCGGCGTGCACACCGGCACCACCTGGTCGTGAAACAACGGTACCGCCTTGCACGCCGGATAATGGTAGTCGCCGTAGCTGACGCGAATATCCACGTCATGCCGCGCCAGGTCCACCGGGTCGTCCTCCACGCGCACGTCTACCGACAGCTGCGGGTACACCTCCAGCAGCCGCGCCAGGCGCGGGGCCAGCCAGCCTTCGGCGAGGGAAAACGGCACGCTGACGATCAGCCGCGTGCGCACCTCGCCCTCCAGGGTGCGCAGGGTCATGCTGGCGATTTCGCCCAGGGCCCGGGCGGTCTGCGGGTACACCGCAAGGCCGGCATCGGTCAGCGCCAGGCGGTTGCCGCTGCGGGTGAACAGCTTCTTGCCGAAGTAATCCTCCAGGTGGCGCACCTGCAGGCTCACGGCCGCCGCCGACACCCCCAGCTCGCTGCCAGCCAGCACGAAACTGCCCAGCCGGGCAGCCACTTCAAAGGTACGCAGGGCATTCAGCGGTGGCAGGCGCATGGGGCATTCCCTCCAGTTTTTCTGCGGGAAGCCTAACAATTTCTGCCGTTGTTGCTAAGTTTTTCTCGGGTTACGGTGGCTCCATCGTCAAACGCGAGGTCCATCATGAGCAGCATCATTGATCTTCAGCGCTACCCCCTGCACCAGCCCGGCAGCGACGCCTGGCACAAACTGGTCAACGAGTCCCGCGCGCAGTTGCAGCAGCACGGCATGTTCAGCCTGGAAGGCTTCATTCGCAGCGACGCGGTGCGCGACGCCGCCCAGCAGATCCAGCCGGTGATGGACCGTGAATCCCACACCCACAGCCGCACCCACAACATCTACTTCAAGCCCACCATCGATGGCCTGCCCGCCGACCACCCGGCCCTGCGCCAGGTGGAAACCGTCAGCCACACCCTGTGCGCCGACCAGCTGCGCGCCAGCCTGGTCAGCGAGGTGTACGAGTACGCGCCGCTAGTGACCTTCCTGGCGGCGGTCATGGACAAGCCCCACCTGTACCTGATGGCCGACCCGCTGGCCCGGGTCAACGTGATGAGCTACCGCCACGGCGAAACCCTGAACTGGCATTTCGACCGCTCCGAATTCACCACCACGCTGATGCTGCAATCGCCAGCCGAAGGCGGCGAGTTCCAGTACCGTACCGACCTGCGCAGCGCCGATGACCCCAACTACGCCGGCGTCGCCGAACTGCTGGAAGGCCGCGACCCGCAGGTGCAGACCCTGGCCCTGCAGGCCGGCACCCTCAACGTGTTCCGCGGCAAGCACACCGCGCACCGCGTGACCCCGGTGCGCGGCGACCGCGAGCGCATGGTGGCGGTGTTCTCCTACTACGAAACCCCCGGCGTGCTGTTCAGCCCCGAGGAACAACTGGGCTTCTACGGCCGCACCGCCTGAGCCCAGCGCGTCAGCACAATAACAACAGCGTCAGCACCTTTTGCCCCTGCCGAACCACTCGAACTTCTGGGGAAACACATGAACGCGATCAGCCGCAACACCCGTACCCTTGTCACCTGCTGCCTGCTCGGCGGCGCCCTGCTCACATCGGCCATGGCCAACGCCAAGGAATGGACCCAGGTGCGCGTCGCCACCGAGGGCGCCTACGAGCCCTGGAACACCACCCTGCCCAGCGGCGAAATCGCCGGCTTCGAACCCGAGCTGCTGAGCAACCTCTGCGCCCGCGTGCAGCTGGACTGCAAGCTGCAGGCCCAGGACTGGGACGGCATGATCGCCGGCCTCAACACCGGCAAGTTCGACATGCTGATGGACGCCATCGTCATCACCCCGGAGCGCCAGGCCATCGTCGACTTCTCCCGCCCCTACGCCGCCACCCAGGGCGTGTTCGTCAGCGCCACCCCGGCGCTGATCGCCAGCGCCCCCAGCGACACCGTGGTCAAGCTGGACGGTGACGCCGCCCACGACCGGCCGACCATCGAGGCGCTGAAGGCGCTGGTGAAAGGCAAGACCATCGGCATCCAGTCGGGCACCGCCTACACCGACTTCATCGAGAAGAACTTCGCCGACGTCGCCACCGTGCGCGTCTACAAAAAGTCCGGCGAGCACATGATGGACCTCAACGCCGGGCGCATCGATTTCGCCTTCGACGACGTGACCTTCTTCGCCTCGGCGCTGCAGAACCCCGACAACCAGGCCGTTCACATGGTCGGCCCGAAGATCGGCGGCGCCATCTGGGGCCCGGGTGAGGCGCTGGCCTTCCGCAAGAGCGACGGCGACCTCAAGGCGCGCCTGGATGCGGCGCTGACAGAAGCCCTGGCCGACGGCACGGTGCAGAAACTCTCGCAGAAATGGTTCAAGGCCGACGTCGCGCCCTGAGCCTCCCCCCGGCCGACTCCTTGAAAGCGGCCAAAATAGACCATCAAGTCCAATTACTGCAACACGGGACAGCGCAACCTTCGACTGCCGTCAAAGGGCTGCGCTGCCCGCCCTTCTTTGCACGCAAGTGCCTGTTTTCATGACCATTCGGTTGAATTTCGACACCACAATAGTATTATCCGCGGCCCCTACACTGGCTGATTCACCATGACCTTCCTCTGCAACGTCGCTCCGGCGTACTTCCATTCCTCCAAGCATAAATAAGACCGAGAGCCATTTCATGACCGGCACTGCCACTGCCAAACCAGAGCTGAACTCCCTTGCCACCGGCAACGTCCAGCGCCTGAGTTTTTTCGTTTTCTCGCTGTTTTTCATTTTCGGCAGCATCACCAGCCTCAATGACGTGCTGATCCCGAAACTCAAGAGCCTGTTCAGCCTGACCTACGCCCAGGCCATGCTGGTGCAATCCTCGTTCTTCCTGGCCTACGTGATTGCCTCGATTCCGGCCGGCCTGCTGCTGGCGCGGGTGGGTTACATGCGCGCCGCGGTCATCGGCCTGCTGACCATGGCGGCCGGCTGCCTGATGTTCATCCCCGCCGCCCTGGTGGGCGTGTTCGGCGCGTTCCTGGGTGCGCTGTTCGTGCTGGCCATCGGCGTGACCATCGTGCAAGTGGTGGCCAACCCGCTGATCAACCTGCTGGGCCCGACCGACACCGCCAGCAGCCGCGTCACCTTCGCCCACGCCTTCAACTCGCTGGGCACCACCGTGGCCCCGTACCTGGGCGCCATCCTGATCCTGGGCACGCTGAACGCCGTCGACCCGGCCAGCCTGTCGCCCCAGGCGCTGATCGCCTTCCTGGCCGAAGAAGCCCAGGTCATCAGCCACACCTACCTGGGCATCGCCCTGGCGCTGGTGGCCGTGGCGCTGATCGTCTGGCAGCAGCGCAAGCAACTGCCGCCGACCATCAACCCCGAAGCCACCAACCCACTGGCAGCCCTGAGCCTGCTCAAGCGCCCGCGCTTCGCGTTCGGCGCCGCCAGCCTGTTCTTCTACGTGGGCGCGGAAGTGGCCATCGGCAGCCTGCTGACCAACTTCCTGATGCAGGACAACACCTTCGGCTTCAACGCTGAACTGGCGGGCAAGCACGTGGCCTACTACTGGGGTGGCGCCATGGTCGGCCGCTTCATCGGCGCCGCGCTGCTGCGCCGCTTCGCCCCGGGCAAGGTGCTGGCCTGCGCCGCCGCCTGCTCCATCAGCCTGATCCTGCTGGCGGCCAACAGCCACGGCGCCGTGGCCGGCTGGTCGATCCTGGCGGTGGGCCTGTTCAACTCGGTGATGTTCCCGACCCTGTTCGCGCTTGCCTGCGCCAACCTGGGTGCGCGTTCCGCCGAAGGTTCGGGGCTGATCTGCTGCGCCATCGTCGGCGGCGCCATCGTCCCGCCGCTGACGGGCCTGGTGGCCGACTTCAGCACCCTGTCGTTCTCCCTTGCGGTACCGGCAGTGTGCTACGCCGCCATCGCCGGCTACGGCTGGTACACCCGCAAGCCCGCCTGATGTAACCCCGTAGCAGCGGCCGCCGGCCGCGTCCTGCACCTGACACGGACGCAGCCTGCGGCAGCTGCTACGCAATCTCTGTACCAGCGGCCACAGGCCGCGTCCTGCGCCCCAGATCATTGCGCCCCTCGCAACGCTGCTTTGAGCGATCCCTCGTTAATTTCCAGTGCCAGTCGTCGTACCCTGCCGCGGCAAGTTTTCCTGTCCCGAACCACTGGCGTTACCTGCATGACATTAGCGTACCTGGATTCCTACCGGCTCATGACCCAAGCGCGTGGCACGCTTGAGCGCACGCTGAGCCAATGCCTGGCCCCCCTTGGGCTGACGATCTCGCAGTTCAACCTGCTCGACCAACTGGTGCAGCACAAGACCAGCGTGTCGATGCACCTGAGCCAGCAGCTGGGCATCTCGCTGTCGGGCGTGACCACCCTGGTCGACCAGCTGGAACGCAAGCAATGGCTCGAGCGCCTGCACCACCAGCCCGACCGACGCCGGATAAAACTCAGCCCCACGCCCGCCGGCAGCGAGGTCCACGCCCGCGCAACCGCCCTGCTGGCGCGACTGCCCGACGAGGCTGAGCGCGTTGTGCCGGGGGCTTATTTCGAAGCGTTGAACGTGATGTTGCGGGCGTTTTGAGCCGCCCCGTTTGGTAGCGAGCTTGCGTTACTGAAGGGGCTTGCGTTGAGGAATGGCGCCAGCTGATGAAGCCGCCGTAGCCGCTGCCGAAGGCTGCGCTGGCCATGAGCCACGCTGAGGATCTCCAGCGTATGTACGGACCAGCGCAGCCTGGCGGCAGCGGCCACGGGGCGCCCGCCTTGCTGCCGTAGGACCCACCGTAGGACGCTTCTGATTCTTCCCGGCCAGCTTGTGAGGGCCCGGTTGCCCCCGTAAGCTTTTCCTGTCACCTGCACCCAGCCTTCGGCACCTGGGCTGCGCTGGAAGAGGATGAATCAGCATGAACGGAAGCATCGACTGCAAACGGCATTTCAAGACGCCTTCAGCCACCGCGCTCAAGCGCAGTGAACCCAACCGGGGCAACTGCCGCCCAGGTTCCAACCCGTCGGGAGGAAACGGCATGGAAAAGCGCATCGAACAACTGGAGCACACCTTGCCCGAGATTCGCGACAAGCTCACCCGCGTGGAAGGCAAGGCCGACTCGATCGAGAAACATGGCGCCACCAAGGCCGACCTCGCGGGCATGGAATCGACGCTGATCAAGTGGCTGGTGGCCACCGCCTTCACCCTCACCGCACTGGCCAGCGCCATGACCTTCGGCATCGCGCGCCTGCTCAACGGCTGAACGGGGCCAGGCCCGCCCGGCGGCCTTCACCGGGCGGGCGGTAATTTTCTGTTACTCTTCTGCGGTTTACACGCTCACCGCACAAAGAGAACCGAGAATGCAGCAAGCCAAGCTGAACCGTTGGTACGCCGGGGTGCTCACCCTGCTACTGCTTTGTACCACCTTGCCAGCCTTTGCGCAGTCCAGTGCTGCCCCGTCCCAGACCGCTACCGCCCTGCCGACGCTGGCCGACGGCGCCACCCTGGAAACCCTCAACGACCAGCTCGACCTGATTCGCCAACGGGTCACCGGCAGCGCCAACGACGACCAGCTGTCCACCCTGCGCCAGGCGGCGCTGCAGGTGCAGAAGCAGGCGGATGACCTCAACACCCAGCGCTCGGTCAGCATCGAGCACCTGGACGACCAGCTCAAGGTCATCGGCCCGCTAGTGCCGGACGAGGCGCCCACCCTCACCGCCCAGCGCCAGGCCCTGACCGGCAAGCGCAACGCGCTGGTGGACGACGAGAAGCAGCTGACGGCCCTGAGCCAGTCGGCCCGCGACCTGGCCACGCAGATCGTCAACCTGCGCCGCGGCCTGTTCAACTCGCAGATCAGCGCCCGTTCGGCCAGCCCGCTGAGCCCGACCTTCTGGTCTAATCTGATCCGCCCCACCGACGACGACGTGCGTCGCCTGAGCAGCCTGGCCCAGGACGTGGGCAACGGCAGTGCCGCGGTCATGGCACCGCAGGCCCGCTGGTTCTTCCTCGGCGCACTGGTCATGGCCGTGCTGATCTGGACCAGCGGCCGCCGCCTGCTGGAGCGCCTGCTGGCCTGGTCGATGACCCGCTTCCTGCCCGAAGGCCGCCTGCGCCGCAGCGCCCTGGCGCTGAGCGTGGGGCTGACCACCGTGCTGACCATCGGCGTCTCGGCGCAGGTGCTGCACTGGGGCATCACCGGCAACGCCGACCTCAGCGCCAACGTGGTCAACCTGCTGGACCAGATGATGACCCTGGCGATCTTCTGCGCCTTCATCGTCGGCCTGGGCCGCGCCATGCTGATGCTGCGCAGGCCCTCGTGGCGCCTGCCCAACATTGCCGATGAGATCGCCAGCGCCCTGGGCCCGTTCCCGAAACTGCTGGCCCTGGCACTGATGCTGATCGGCACCCAGGAACGCATCAACAGTGTGATCGCCAGCAGCCTGGCCCTGACCGTGGCCGTCAACGGCCTGACCGCCCTGGTGGTCTCGCTGATCGCGTTCTGGGCGCTGGTGCGCTACCACCGCAGCCACCACCAGTTCGAGGTGGAACGCCCCACCGGCTTCCCCGCGCTGCTGCCGCTGCTGCTCGGCGCCTGGGTGGGCGTGATCCTGCTGGCCCTGGTGACCGGCTACCTGACCCTGGCCTACTTCCTCACCGTGAAGATGCTGTGGATCAGCGTGGTGGCCACCAGCGCCTACCTGCTGATCGCCTTCTTCGGCGACCTGTGCGAAACCCTGCTGTCGCCCAAGGAACCCGGCGGCCTGGCCCTGGCCTCGGCGCTGGGCCTGTCGCAACGCCACCAGGCCCAGGTCAGCACCCTGCTGGCCGGCGTGGGCCGCACCCTGCTGCTGTTCTCCGGCATGCTGCTGGCGTTCATGCCCTCGGGCTCCAGCCCCGCCGAGATCCTCGAGAGCTTCACCCTGCTGGACCTGGGCGACAAGCCCCTGGGCGGCCTGAAAGTGCTGCCCGGCGACATCCTGCTGGCCCTGGCCCTGCTGGTCGGCGGCCTGCTGGGCATTCGCATCCTCAAGGCCTGGCTCACCGAGCGCCTGCTGCCGGAAACCACCATGGACGCCGGCATGCGCGCCTCCCTGGTGACCCTGGTGGGCTACATCGGCTACGTGCTGCTGGCGATCATGGTGATGTCCACCCTGAGCATCAGCCTCACCAACCTCACGTGGGTGGTCAGTGCCCTGTCGGTAGGTATCGGTTTCGGCCTGCAGGCGATCGTGCAGAACTTCATCTCCGGCCTGATCCTGCTCACCGAGCGCCCGGTGAAGGTAGGCGACTGGGTAAGCCTGGCCGGCGTTGAAGGCGACATTCGCCGCATCAACGTGCGCGCCACGGAAATCCAGATGTCCGACCGTTCCACGGTGATCGTGCCGAACTCGCAGTTCATCACCCAGAACGTGCGCAACGTGACCATGGGCAACGCCCTGGGCGTGGTCGGCATCACCCTGACCCTGCCGCTGGACACCGACGTGCTGAAAATCCGCGAGCTGCTGCTCAACGCGCTGAACGCCCATGAGTCGATCCTCGATGCCCCGGCGCCGTCGGTGTCGTTCAAGGACCTGACCGCCAGCGGCCTGATCATCAGCGCCAGCGGCTACGTGAACAGCCCGCGTTCGGTGTCGGGCGCGCGCAGTGACTTGCTGTTTACCATCCTTGGCCAGCTGCGCGAGATGGGCGTGGCGCTGTCTTCGCCGCAAAGCATGCTGCTGATCAACGACGAATCCAGCAAAGCCCCCCTCCCCCTGTAACAGCGCCCCCCAGCCGCGCCCGGCATCCCTCGCCGGGCGCGGCACACACAGGCGTTGCGTACGATGCGCTTGTGATCTGCTTGTGATCTAGCTTTTGATCTTGATCTAGCTTTTGATCTTGATCTGGCTTTCGATCTTGATCTGGCTCTTGATCTTGATTGTATGCCCCGTAAAGCGCCCGGGCCGACTGGAGGCGTCGCTCAACGGGCTGCCCGAAGGGCCGAGGCCGCAGGCCGAAGAGACGGTAACCCGCAGGCTTCTATAGCGGGTGCCGTCTGCCCGTTGAGCGGCGCCGGAAGGAGGGGACCCGTAGCGCAGCGGAGGGCCCAAGCAGGGGCAAGCCCTTTTTGCTTACTTTTTGGGGCGACTGCCAAAAAGTGAGTCGGCGTAAGGCCGAAACGGTCGGTGATCGCACCGCGAAAATGGATATGTCCGAATCCCTCAGAAGCGAGATTCGAAAGCCATGCACATATCCAATACCAAGGGTGATGCACAATCACCTTTCCGCCCTTACGGCGGCTCACTTTTTGTCAAACGCCACAAAAAGTAAGCAAAAAAGGCTTGCCCCTGCTTGGTCCCTACGCTTCGCTACGGGTCCCCTCCCTCCGGCGTCGTCCAAGCGCCCGACGGCCCGGAATAGAAGCGCCTCCGGTTCCGTCTTCCCCGGCTACGCCGTGGACCGCTTGGCCAACGCCTCCAGTCGGCCCTGGCGCTTTATGGGGCACACAATCAAGATCAAAGGCCGCACGGGATCAAGGTCAAAGGCGGTCCGTGGGGTAGCTGGGGGCATAAAAAAAGGGCCCCGAAGGGCCCTTTTCTGCTATCGGGTAGTTACACGCCGGAAGCCTTTGCTGCAGCTACGTCCTTGATGGACAGCTTGATACGGCCGCGGTTGTCCACGTCCAGCACCAGTACTTCAACTTCCTGGCCTTCTTTCAGGATGTCGGTCACTTTCTCTACGCGAGCGTCGCTCAGCATCGAGATGTGAACCAGACCGTCCTTGCCAGGCAGGATGTTGACGAAGGCGCCGAAGTCGACGATACGCTCGACCTTGCCCACGTAGATCTTGCCGATCTCGGCCTCGGCAGTGATCGACAGCACGCGCTGCTTGGCAGCCTCGGCCGCGTCCTTGGTTTCGCCGAAGATCTTGATCGAGCCGTCGTCCTCGATGTCGATCGAAGCCTTGGTCTCTTCGCAGATGGCGCGGATGGTGGCGCCGCCTTTACCGATGACGTCACGGATCTTGTCGGTGTCGATCTTCATGGCGATCATGGTAGGCGCGTTTTCCGACAGCTCGGTACGCGACTGGCCAATGATCTGGTTCATCTGGCCGAGGATGTTCAGGCGCGCTTCCAGGGCCTGGCCCAGGGCGATTTCCATGATCTCTTCGGTGATGCCGTTGATCTTGATGTCCATCTGCAGAGCGGTAACGCCCTTGGCAGTACCGGCCACCTTGAAGTCCATGTCGCCCAGGTGGTCTTCGTCACCCAGGATGTCGGTCAGGATGGCGAACTTCTCGCCTTCTTTAACCAGGCCCATGGCGATACCGGCAACCGGTGCCTTCATCGGTACACCGGCGTCCATCAGGGCCAGGGATGCACCGCACACCGAAGCCATGGAGCTGGAACCGTTGGACTCGGTGATTTCCGATACCACGCGGATGGTGTACGGGAACACGTCGGCGGCTGGCAGCATGGCCTGTACCGAACGACGAGCCAGGCGGCCGTGACCGATTTCACGACGACCAGCGCCGCCCATGCGACCACACTCGCCCACCGAGAACGGAGGGAAGTTGTAGTGCAGCATGAAGGGGTCTTTCTTCTCGCCTTCCAGGGTGTCCAGCAGCTGGGCGTCACGGGCAGTACCCAGGGTCGCAACGACCAGGGCCTGGGTTTCGCCACGGGTGAACAGGGCCGAACCGTGGGTCTTCGGCAGCACGCCGACTTCGATGTTCAGCGGGCGCACAGTCTTGGTGTCGCGGCCGTCGATACGTGGCTTGCCGTTGACGATGTTCTCGCGCACGGTGCGGTATTCGATCTCGCCGAAGGCAGCCTTGACGTCGCTGGCAGAAGGCTGGCCTTCTTCACCGGACAGCTTGGCAACGACCTGGTCCTTCAGCTCGCCCAGGCGAGCGTAGCGGTCGGCCTTGACGGTGATGGTGTAGGCGTCGGAGATGGCAGCGCCGAACTCGGCACGGATAGCGCCCAGCAGTTCGGTGGCTTCGGCTTGAGGAGCCCAGGCCCAGGTAGGCTTGGCAGCTTCGGCGGCCAGTTCCTTGACAGCCTTGATGACCGCCTGGAATTCGTCGTGGGCGAACAGTACGGCGCCCAGCATCTGGTCTTCGGTCAGCTCCTTGGCTTCCGATTCAACCATCAGCACGGCGTCGGAGGTACCGGCAACGACCATGTCCAGGCTCGAGGCAGCCAGTTGCTCGTAGGTTGGGTTCAGCAGGTAGCCGGTGCTTTCGTGGAAAGCAACGCGCGCGGCGCCGATCGGGCCTTCGAACGGAATACCGGAGATGGCCAGGGCTGCCGAGGTACCGATCATCGCAGCGATGTCCGGATCGGTCTTCTTGCTGGTGGACACCACGGTGCAGACCACCTGGACTTCGTTCATGAAGCCTTCAGGGAACAGCGGGCGGATCGGACGGTCGATCAGGCGCGAGGTCAGGGTCTCTTTCTCGGAAGGACGGCCTTCACGCTTGAAGAAACCACCAGGGATCTTGCCGGCGGCGTAGGTCTTTTCCTGGTAGTGCACTGACAGGGGGAAGAAGCCCTTGCCTGGATCAGCTTGCTTGGCACCTACCACGGTGACCAGCACGGTGACGTCGTTGTCGACGGTGACCAGCACGGCGCCGGAGGCTTGACGGGCAATACGGCCAGTCTCGAGGGTTACGGTCGATTGACCGAACTGGAACTTCTTGATTACCGGGTTCACGGTTTCCTACCTTCTTCAATGGCTCTGGGGGAACTGGTTTCTTGCGAAATTCTTGGGCAGCAAGGGGAATCGGCCCCTTTTGGCAGTCCAGATAAAACTTGAGGCTGGAAGCCTGCCCTGCATCAGCGCCTAGGCGCCGATACAGGACAGTCAACCAACCTCATTGATACGCACGGCGTGTTCGTCAGCTCCGGCGCCAGGCGCCGGGTTCGACGGAGGCAACACGCCGCGCACACCACAAGCCCGGGCCGCTATTAGCGACGCAGACCCAGACGGCCGATCAGGGCGCTGTAACGAGTGGTGTCTTTGCCCTTCAGGTAGTCCAGCAGCTTACGACGCTGGTTAACCATACGGATCAGGCCACGACGCGAGTGGTGGTCTTTGCCGTTGGCCTTGAAGTGGCCTTGCAGCTTGTTGATGTTGGCAGTCAGCAGTGCAACTTGCACTTCTGGCGAACCAGTGTCGCCAGCGGCTTGCTGGAACTCACCAACGATCTTTGCTTTTTCTTCAACGTTAAGTGCCATGAGGGCATCTCCATTACTAAGGAAAACCGTTTGACCGGCTTTCCAACAGGCCGAGGACAAATCCTCGTATTTAAAAGTGAGGGATAACCGTGCCTGTTAACAGCCACCCTCGTTCGGTCATTCTGACCGAATCAGTCGACGTGGCGCGATGCGCCCGTCTTCGCTCACTTCACCGATACCGATGAAGCGACCGTTGTGATCCTGCACCCGCACCATGCCGAATTTCGGCGCGTCGGGGGCGCGAACCGGTTGCCCGTGCAGCCAGTAGAACGCACTGTGCTCGGAGAACTGCAACAGGGGCCAATCCAGCAGGCCGCTGTCAGAAGGCATCAGGAACTGGTCCACCGCCTCGTTGCCACCTTCGGCATGCACGCGCTCGAGTTCCTCGAGGGTGACCGTCTGGGCCAACGTGAAGGGGCCAGCCTGGGTGCGACGCAGTTCTGCAACGTACGCGCCGCAACCCAATTGCTCGCCGATGTCCTCCACCAGGGTACGGATGTAGGTGCCTTTGGAGCACCCTACCGACAACCGTGCGCGGGTCTCATCGAAGGCGAGCAATTCCAGCCGGTCAATAGTAACAGAACGCGCTTCGCGCTCCACTACTTCCCCTGCACGTGCCAGCTTGTAAAGCGGCTGGCCATCACGCTTGAGGGCGGAGTACATCGGCGGTATCTGACTGATTTCACCACGAAATTGTGGCAAAACGGCTTCGATGTCGCCGCGACAAACGGTTACATCTCGAGTGCGCAAAACCTCACCCTCGGCGTCTGCCGTGGTGGTGGTCTGGCCCATCTGCATGACGGTCTCGTAGCCCTTGTCGGAATCGAGCAGGTATTGCGAGAACTTGGTTGCCTCGCCGAAGCACAGCGGCAGCACGCCGGTGGCCAGGGGGTCGAGGCTGCCGGTGTGGCCGGCCTTCTCGGCATTGAGCAGCCAGCGGACCTTCTGCAGGGCGGCGTTGGAAGTGAAGCCCAACGGCTTGTCCAGCAGGATGATGCCGCTGACGTTACGACGGATACGCTTGACCTGAGCCACCGCTTACTCCTCGGTGCCTGGTTTGCTGTCGGCGTCCTGGTGCTGGCTGTCTTCGGCCACGGCACGCTCGATCAGCGCGGAAAGCTGGGCACCACGGGTGACGCTTTCGTCGTAGTGGAAGTGCAGTTGCGGCACGCTGCGCAGCTTCATTTCCTTGCCCAGGTGCACGCGCAGGAAGCCTGCGGCGGAGTTCAGCACCTTGATGGTCTGCTTGATGTCCTCGGCGCTGTCCTGGCCCATGACGGTGATGAACACCTTGGCATGGCCCACGTCGCGGCTGACGTCGACGGCAGTGATGGTCACCAGGCCCACGCGCGGGTCCTTGACCTCACGGCGGATCAGTTGCGCCAGCTCGCGTTGCATCTGGTCGCCGATGCGCTGGGTACGGCTGTATTCTTTTGCCATGAATTCTTACCTGTAACTGAAGCGGCAAACGCCCGGCCAGGCGAAGAGCCGGACCGGGCGTTGCGTTTAGAGTGCCCGGGCGAACCCGGTGCACTCCTCTAGCTCGCGTGTTAGAGCGTACGAGCCACTTGGACCTTCTCGAAGACTTCGATCTTGTCGCCGACCTTGACGTCGTTGTAGCTCTTCACGCCGATACCGCATTCCATGCCGGCACGGACTTCCGAGGCGTCGTCCTTGAAGCGACGCAGCGATTCCAGCTCGCCTTCGAAGATAACGATGTCTTCGCGCAGTACACGGATCGGACGGTTCCGGTAAACGGTACCTTCGACGACCATGCAACCTGCGATAGCACCGAACTTCGGCGAACGGAACACGTCACGCACTTCGGCGATGCCCAGGATGTTCTCGCGAACGTCGCTGCCGAGCATACCGGTCAGGGCTTTCTTGACGTCTTCAATGATGTCGTAGATCACGTTGTAGTAACGCATATCCAGACCTTCCTGCTCGACGATCTTGCGCGCGCCGGCATCGGCACGCACGTTGAAGCCGAACAGTACTGCATTGGAGGCCAGTGCCAGGTTGGCATCGGATTCGGTGATACCACCGACGCCGCCACCGACCACGCGCACTTGCACTTCGTCGTTGCCCAGGCCGTTCAGAGCGCCCTGCAAAGCTTCCAGCGAACCACGGACGTCGGATTTGAGGACGATGTTGAGCGTCTTCTTCTCTTCCTGGCCCATGTTCTCGAAGATGTTTTCCAGCTTGCCTGCGTGGGCGCGGGCCAGCTTGACTTCGCGGAACTTGCCTTGACGGAACAGAGCCACTTCACGGGCTTTCTTCTCGTCGGCAACCACGCTCATCTCGTCGCCAGCGTCCGGGGTACCGTCCAGGCCCAGGATCTCGACCGGAATGGCCGGACCTGCTTCCTTGATTGGCTTGCCGTTCTCGTCGAGCATGGCACGTACACGGCCGTAGTTCGAACCGACCAGTACCATGTCGCCTTGGCGCAGGGTACCGTCTTGAACCAGCACGGTGGCAACCGGGCCACGGCCCTTGTCCAGGCGCGATTCAACTACCACGCCACGGCCTGGGGCCGAAGGGGTTGCCTTCAGTTCCAGTACTTCGGCTTGCAGCAGGACAGCTTCCAGCAGCTCGTCGACGCCAGTACCCATCTTCGCCGAGACCGGTACGAATGGAGTGTCACCACCCCAGTCTTCCGAGGTCACGCCGTGTACCGACAGCTCGCTGCGGATACGGTCCAGGTCTGCACCCGGCTTGTCGATCTTGTTCACTGCGACAACCAGCGGCACGCCAGCAGCAACGGCGTGCTGAACGGCTTCGATGGTCTGCGGCATCACGCCGTCGTCGGCAGCAACGACCAGGATCACGATGTCGGTAGCCTTGGCACCACGGGCACGCATGGCGGTAAACGCGGCGTGGCCAGGGGTGTCGAGGAAGGTCACCATGCCACGGTCGGTTTCAACGTGGTACGCACCGATGTGCTGGGTGATACCGCCGGCTTCGCCAGCAGCTACCTTGGCACGACGGATGTAGTCCAGCAGCGAGGTCTTACCGTGGTCAACGTGGCCCATTACGGTCACGACTGGGGCACGGGAGAACGCCTCACCTTCGAACTTCAGCGATTCGGCCAGGGAGTCTTCCAGGGCAGTGTCGCTGACCAGGGTCACCTTGTGGCCCAGTTCTTCAGCAACCAGCTGGGCAGTTTCCTGGTCCAGTACCTGGTTGATGGTGGCCGGGGTACCCAGCTTGAACATGAACTTGATGACTTCGGCAGCTTTCACCGACATCTGCGCGGCCAGGTCGCCGACAGTGATGGTCTCGCCAATCTGCACGTCACGAATCACAGGACCGGTAGGATTCTGGAAGCCGTGGGCGTTGCGCTTCTTGAGCTTGGACTTGCCACGACCGCCACGACGGAAGCCATCGCTTTCCTCGTCGGTGGTGCGTGGGGCGGCACGTGGAGTCGGCGCCTTCTCTTTTTCCTTGACCGAAGCACGATGCGGCGCGTTCTTGCGCTCGCCATCGTTGCGGCGGCTGTCGTCGTTGCGCGGTTTGTCCGGGCGACGCGGCTCGTCTTTCTTGCGGTCGGCAACCGGCGCAGGGGCAACGGCTACATCGGCAGCGGCGGCAGGCGCTTCCACGGCAGGTGCCGGGGCAGCAGCCGACGCAGGCGCGGCAGGACGGCGTGCTTCTTCTTCGGCACGCTGACGGGCAGCTTCCTGTTCGGCTTTCTGACGCGCAGCGTTCTCGGCTGCACGGCGCTCTTCCAGCTCGCGCTTCTGCTCGGCCTGAATTTCTTCAGGGCTGCGCTGCACGAATACTTTCTTCTTGCGTACTTCTACGCTGATGCTCTTGCTGCCAGCCACACGCAGGGTGCTGGTGGTCTTGCGCTGCAAGGTGATCTTGCGTGGTTCTTCCGCTTTAGCCTTGTGGCTGCTTTTCAAATGAGCCAGCAGAGCCTGCTTCTCATTATCGGTCACAACTTGTCCGGCGTCGGTGTGCGGCAGACCTGCCTCACGCATCTGCTGTAACAGGCGCTCTACCGGTGCGGCGACCTCTGTGGCCAGTTCTTTCACCGTGACTTGCGTCATGCACTTCTCTCCTCAGGCCGCGCCTACTTACTCGAACCAGTGGGCTCGGGCGGCCATGATCAACTTGCCGGCACGATCATCGTCAATGCCGTCGATGTCGAGCAGATCATCAATAGACTGCTCGGCCAGGTCTTCGCGGGTAATTACGCCGCGCACCGCCAGTTCCATCGCCAAATCCTTGTCCATACCCTCAAGCGAGAGCAGGTCTTCGGCCGGATGGGCGTCTGCCAGCTTTTCCTCTGTAGCGATGGCTTTGGTCAACAGGCGATCCTTGGCACGAGCGCGAAGCTCGTTGACGATGTCCTCGTCAAAGCCGTCGATGTTGAGCATTTCTTCCAACGGTACGTAGGCAATCTCTTCCAGGCTGGTGAAGCCTTCATCAACCAGCACCTGTGCCAGCTCTTCGTCGACTTCCAGCTCGTCGATGAAGTTGCGCAGGATGTCGCCGGTTTCTGCTTGCTGCTTAGCCTGGATGTCCGATTCGGTCATCACGTTCAGGGTCCAGCCAGTCAGCTGGCTGGCCAAACGTACGTTCTGACCACCACGACCAATGGCCTGAGCCAGATTGTCAGCGCCGACAGCGATGTCCATTGCATGGGCATCCTCGTCGACAATGATCGCCGCCACTTCAGCTGGGGACATCGCGTTGATCACGAACTGCGCAGGGTTGTCATCCCACAGGACGATATCCACACGCTCACCGCCCAATTCACCCGATACCGCCTGGACGCGCGAACCGCGCATACCGATGCAGGCACCTTGTGGGTCGATGCGTTTGTCCTTGGAGCGGACCGCAATCTTGGCGCGCGAACCCGGGTCACGGGACGCAGCCATCACTTCGATCAGGCCTTCGGCAATTTCCGGCACTTCGATGCGGAACAGTTCGATCAGCATTTCCGGCGCTGTACGCGACAGGATCAGCTGCGGACCGCGGTTCTCGGTGCGGATTTCCTTGAGCAGGGCGCGCAGGCGCACACCTACCCGGAAAGTTTCGCGAGAAATGATGTCCTCGCGGGCCAGCAGGGCTTCGGCATTGTTGCCAAGGTCCACGATGACGTTGTCACGGGTAACCTTCTTAACAGTACCGGAGATGATCTCGCCCAGGCGCTCGCGATAGGCGTCAACCACTTGGGCGCGCTCTGCTTCACGAACTTTCTGGACGATCACCTGCTTGGCAGTCTGTGCTGCAATGCGACCGAATTCGATCGACTCGATCTTCTCTTCGATCACGTCACCGGCGACGGCGCCCGGCTTCTTGGCCTGGGCCTGGTCAACGGCCAGCTCGATCGCCGGGTCGTCCAGGTCTTCATCCTCGACCACTGCCCAGCGACGGAAAGTTTCATAGGCACCGGTGTGGCGGTTGATTTCCACACGCAGGTCCACTTCATCTTCGAAGCGCTTCTTGGTAGCGGTTGCCAGAGCAATCTCCAGCGCTTCGAATATTACGCCGGCCGGTACACCCTTTTCGTTGGATACCGACTCAACAACCAGCAGTACTTCTTTGCTCATCGTACGCCTCGCCTTTCGCAAGCCATTGGATCCGCGGGATCCGCAGTATCTGGCACGTCTCAGTCAAAACTGGGAATAATGTTGGCCTTGTCGATCATATCGATCGGCAGCAGGAACTCATGGTCATCAACCTGCACCACGACGTCCTGCTCCTCCACCCCGCGGAGAAGGCCCTGAAAGTTGCGACGCCCTTCAAAGGGAGAGCGCAGCTTGATCTTCACTTGGTCCCCGGCATACTTGGCGAACTGTTCAAGGGTGAACAGCGGGCGTTCCATGCCAGGAGAAGAGACTTCAAGGGTGTACTCGACAGCGATAGGGTCTTCAACATCAAGCACCCCGCTGACCTGACGACTGACAATGGCGCAGTCATCCACCAGCACACCGCCTTCTTTGTCGATATAAATGCGCAACATTGAGTGACGGCCTTGAGCCGAGAACTCGATACCCCAGCATTCATAGCCTAGGGCCACGACCACCGGGGCCAGCAAGGCCTGCAACTGTTCTAGCTTGCTCGACACCTGAACCCCCTCGTGCATGCTTATGCAAATAAAAAATGGGCGAAGCGCCCATCCCTGAAACGCCGTTGAATACCGGCGCTATGATCTTTTCAGCTAACAAAAAGCCCCTGTAAAAGGGGCTCCAGTAAAACTGGTTGCGGGAGCTGGATTTGAACCAACGACCTTCGGGTTATGAGCCCGACGAGCTACCAGACTGCTCCATCCCGCGACAAAGCTGGGGCAAAAGTATACGTCTGATACCCTTTTGGGTCAATCGCACACTTCCACCGACAAGAAAGCCCGCTGTTGCGGGCTCTCCTGAATAAATGGTACCGAGAAGGGGACTCGAACCCCTACACCCTATGGGCACAACCACCTCAAGGTTGCGTGTCTACCAATTCCACCACCTCGGCAATACTACGTTTGAAACCTTTTTACTTCTGCTCTTGAGCGGGAGGTACGTCAGTGGAATTCACATCAGTCTTTTGCTCTTGAAGCACCGGTACATCATCTGAGGCCGGCTTTTGCTTTGGCGCTTCAACTGCGGCCGGAGTGGGTAACCCTACTTGAGTCAGCTGGTGAGCCTTCTCTTTAGCAAAGTATCCTAACCCCAAGCTGGTTATGAAGAAACCTGCGGCAAGTATAGCAGTAAACTTACTAAGAAAGGTAGAGGAACCTTGGCTTCCGAACACAGTATTTGATGCACCTGCTCCGAAAGACGCGCCAGCGTCCGCACCTTTACCCTGCTGCAGCAAAACCAGGGCAACTACACCCAGGGCAGCCAGCAGATGAAACACGACTACGACTGTTTCCAGCATCTTCTCAGTTTCCCGCGGCGCGACAGATCGCACCGAACTCATCTGCATTCAAGGAGGCTCCACCAATGAGCCCCCCATCGATATCCGGCATGCCGAACAGCTCAGCCGCATTGGCCGCCTTCACGCTGCCGCCGTATAGAAGCCGCACACCTTGCGCGACTTCAGAATTCTCTGTTGCCAGTTGAGCACGAATGGCTGCGTGCACATCCTGCGCCTGCTCTGGCGTTGCCGTCAGACCAGTGCCGATGGCCCATACAGGCTCATAAGCGATCACTGCGTTGGCGAAGGCACCGATGCCCAGGGCGTCGATGACACTGCTCAGCTGGCGCCCTACCACTTCCAGGGTCTTGCCGGCTTCGCGCTCTGCCAGGGTCTCGCCGATGCAGAGCACCGGAACCAAGCCACCTGCCTGAGCCGCCTCGAACTTGCGAACCAGCACTTCGTCCTGCTCGCCGATGATCTGGCGGCGTTCGGAGTGACCGATCAACACAAGCTTGCAACCGGCATCAGCCAACTGAGTCGACGAAACCTCGCCGGTCAGGGCGCCTTGCCCGGTTTGCGTTGCGCAGTTCTGCGCACCTACTTCAATCGATGCACCTTGCAGGCCGTCGATCACTCGTTCGACGTGCAGGGCGGGTGGAAATACCACCACATCAACACCGCCAGGCAGGGCCTCATCTACAAGGCCCTTGAGCAGCTCAGCGACGCTGGCGCGGGTACCGTGCATTTTCCAGTTACCAGCTACCATAGGGCGACGCATGCTGTACCTCGTCGGTCAAAGTGGGCGCAGATGTTACCCAACGAAGCGACTACTGGCAAGCCGTATCAAGCGCAAACTTCACTAACGACCTTCGCGAGCTCTTCGGCATAGCCGTGCACGGTCTTTTCGTCGTCGCCTTCGACCATCACCCGCACCAGCGGCTCGGTGCCGGATTTGCGCAGCAACACGCGCCCGCGACCGGCCATGGCCTGGGTCACACGCTCGCACGCCTGCTGTACCGAAGGGTGCTCGATGGGGTTCACGTCGCCACCGGCGAAGCGCACGTTGAGCAGCACCTGCGGGCACTTGCGCAGGCCATGGCGGGCGTGGGCCAGGGTTTCGTCACGACGTTTGAGCGATAACAGCACCTGCAGCGCGGCAATGATCGCGTCACCCGTGGTGGTGTGCTGGCAGCAGACGATGTGGCCGGAGTTCTCGCCACCCAGTTGCCATTCACGCTCTTTGAGCTCGGCCATCACGTAGCGGTCGCCGACGTTGGCGCGGGTGAACGGAATCGACAGCTCTTCCAGGGCCAACTCCAGGCCCAGGTTGCTCATCAGCGTGCCGACCACGCCGCCGTGCAGCTTGCCGCGCTCGTGCAGGTCGCGGGCGATGATGAACAGCAGCTCGTCGCCGTCGACGATGGCGCCCGTGTGGTCGACCATCAGCACGCGGTCGCCGTCACCGTCGAAGGCGATGCCCAGGTCGGCGTGGCCGACCAGCACGGCAGCCTGCAGGGCCTCCATGTGGGTGGAGCCGCAGTTGTCGTTGATGTTCAGGCCGTCAGGCGCTGCCGACAGCACGGTGACCTGGGCGCCCAGCTCGCGGAACACGTTGGGGGCAACCTTGTAGGTGGCACCGTGGGCGCAGTCGATCACCAGCTTCAGGCCGGCGAAGTCGGTGCTGGTGGGCACGCTGCTCTTGCAGAACTCGATGTAGCGGCCGGCCGCGTCGTTGATGCGCGACACCTTGCCCAGCTTGCTCGACTCGGCGACGGTCATCGGCGCGTCCAGCAGCTCCTCGATCATCAGCTCGATCTCGTCCGGCAGCTTGGTGCCCTGGCCCGAGAAGAACTTGATGCCGTTGTCGTCATGGGGGTTGTGCGAGGCACTGATGACGATGCCGGCTTCGGCGTGGAAGGTGCGGGTCAGGTAGGCGATGGCCGGGGTCGGCATCGGGCCCAGCAGCATCACGTCGGCGCCAGCGGCCGACAGGCCGGCTTCCAGGGCCGATTCGAACATGTAGCCGGAGATGCGCGTGTCCTTGCCGACCAGTACGCGGCAGGCGCCCATCTTGCGGAAGGCCATGCCGGCGGCCCAGCCCAGCTTGAGCATGAAGTCAGGCGTAATGGGGTATTCCCCGACACGACCGCGGATGCCGTCGGTGCCAAAATATTTTCTGCTCATGTGTGCTCCGTCATTCTTATTCAGCGGTTTCTACCGCTGTGATCATGCGTACGACGTCGGCGGTTTCCGCCACATCGTGCACGCGAAGGATCCTTGCGCCCTTGAACATGGCCAGCGCTGCCAGCGCCAGGCTGCCGTAGAGGCGTTCAGACACCGGCCGGCCCAACGCCAGGCCCACGATGCTCTTGCGCGACACACCCACCAACAGGGGCCGCCCAAGGGCTTCCAGGGCCTGCATGTGCTTGAACAGGCTGAGATTGTGCTCGTGGGTCTTGGCAAAGCCGAAGCCCGGGTCGAGGATGATGCGCTCGGCCGGGATACCCGCCGCCGCACAAGCCTGCATGCGCTCGTCGAGGAACTGGGTCACCTCGCCCACCAGGTCGTGGTAGTGAGGGTCGTCCTGCATGTTGCCGGGCTCGCCCAGCATGTGCATCAGGCACACCGGCAGGCCGGTGGCGGCCGCGGCATCCAGGGCGCCGTCACGCTGCAGCGAGCGCACGTCGTTGATCAGCCCGGCGCCTACCCGCGCGGTCTCGCGCATGACGGCCGGCGTGGAGGTGTCCACCGAGATGATCACGTCGATTTCCCGGGCGATGGCTTCCACCACCGGCGCCACGCGCTCCAGCTCTTCGAGCGGGGTGACCACGCGCGCACCGGGCCGGGTGGACTCGCCACCGACGTCGATCAGCGTGGCCCCGGCCTGCACCATGGCTTCGGCGTGGCGCAGGGCCACGTCGAGCTGGTTGAACCGGCCGCCATCGGAGAAGGAATCGGGGGTGACATTGAGGATACCCATGACATGGGTACGGCTTAAATCAAGAACCCGGTTGCCGCAAGGCAACCGGGTTGGGTACTGCTGTGAAGTCATGTCAGGCCTTAGTGTTGAGCTGCAGGACCGCCGATCGGGCTCTCGGGACGGTCGTCCCGCGGCACTGGGGTGCCGGTAGAGCCTGAGCCGCCCGACCAGTCACGCGGTTCGCGCGGCGTGCGGCCAGCCATGATGTCGTCGATCTGATCGGCATCGATGGTCTCGTACTTCATCAAGGCGTCCGCCATGGCGTCCAGCTTGTCGCGGTTATCGGTGAGGATCTGCTTCGCCGTGCCGTAGCACTGGTCGATGATGCTGCGCACTTCCAGGTCGATCATCTTCGCGGTTTCACCCGAGACGCTGGAATTGGCACCGCCGCCGCCACGACCCAGGAAGCCCTGGTCTTCGTCTTCGGCGTACAGCAATGGGCCCAGCTTCTCGGACAGGCCCCACTTGGTGACCATGTTCCGGGCAATCTGGCTGGCACGCATGATGTCGTTGGACGCGCCGGTGGTGACACCGTCGAAGCCCAGGGTCATTTCCTCGGCGATACGGCCGCCGTACAGCGAGCAGATCTGGCTGATCAGCGCACGCTTGGACAGGCTGTAGCGGTCTTCCTCGGGGAGGAACATGGTCACGCCCAGGGCGCGGCCACGAGGAATGATCGACACTTTGTAGACCGGGTCGTGCTCGGGCACGATACGGCCGACGATGGCGTGACCGGCTTCATGGTACGCAGTGTTCTGTTTCTCTTTCTCGGACATGACCATGGTCTTGCGCTCGGCGCCCATCATGATCTTGTCTTTCGCCAGCTCGAACTCCTTCATCTCGACGATGCGCTTGCCGTTGCGGGCAGCGAACAGCGAGGCCTCGTTGACCAGGTTGGCGAGGTCCGCACCGGAGAAGCCAGGGGTACCACGGGCGATGACCGCCGGGTTGACGTCGTCACCCAGTGGCGCCTTGCGCATGTGTACCTTGAGGATCTGCTCGCGGCCGCGGATGTCCGGCAGGCCAACCACCACCTGGCGGTCGAAACGACCTGGACGCAGCAGCGCAGGGTCGAGCACGTCCGGACGGTTGGTCGCGGCGATGACGATGATGCCGTCATTCATCTCGAAGCCGTCCATCTCCACCAGCAACTGGTTGAGGGTCTGCTCACGCTCGTCGTGACCGCCACCCATGCCGGCGCCACGGTGGCGACCCACGGCGTCGATCTCGTCGATGAAGATGATGCAGGGTGCGTGCTTCTTGGCCTGCTCGAACATGTCGCGCACACGGCTGGCACCGACACCCACGAACATTTCCACGAAGTCGGAACCGGAAATGGTGAAGAACGGCACCTTGGCTTCGCCCGCGATGGCCTTGGCCAGCAGGGTCTTACCGGTACCTGGAGGGCCGACCATCAGCACGCCGCGCGGGATACGACCGCCCAGGCGCTGGAACTTGCCCGGGTCGCGCAGGAACTCGACCAACTCGCCCACTTCTTCCTTGGCTTCGTCGCAACCGGCGACGTCGGCCAATGTAGTCTTGACCTGGTCTTCGGACAGCAGGCGCGCCTTGCTCTTGCCGAAGCTCATCGGCCCGCCCTTGCCGCCCGCACCGCCCTGCATCTGGCGCATGAAGAACATGAACACCGCGATGATCACCAGGATCGGGAAGCTCGCCACCAGCAGTTGAGTCCAGATGCTCTGCTGCTCGGGCTGCTTGCCTTCGATGGCCACGTGGTTGTCGACCAGGTCGCCGATTAGGCCGTTGTCGGCAATGTTCGGACGAATGGTCTTGAAGCTGTCGCCATCATTGCGCTTGCCGGTGATGACCACGCCGTCAACGGTAATTTTCTCGACCTTGCCATCCTTGACCTGCTGGATGAAGTCGGAATAGTTGAGGGTCTGAGGCTCATTGGGGCTGGAGAAGTTGTTCATCACCGTCACCAGCACGGCCGCAATGATCAACCACAGGATCAGATTCTTTGCCATATCGTTCAATTCGCTACCCTCTGAAGCCTGCTACCCGCAACCCGCGCAGGCGTGCTTCGCATGATAATCACCGGCTTAACTTACTACATAACCTGTTTGTCTGCAGGTGCCGTCTGTAACCCTTTGTGAAAACTAGACTACACGATGTCGATCCCGGCCACGCAGTCCATCCGATTGGAAAAAACTATGGGCTACCTCGACACCTGCCCGGCGCAGGCCTTACTCGCCCTTGTAACCACGCCCCAGCATGTACTGTTCGCGGGAACGGTCACGCGAGGAGTCCGGCTTGAGCATGATCACCTTGTCGAACTTCTTGCGGGCGTCCTTGAGGTATTGATCGAACCCTTCGCCCTGGAAAATCTTGATCACGAAGTCGCCGCCAGGCTTGAGCACGCGGGTCGCCAGGTCAAGCGCCAGCTCGCACAGGAACATCGCCTTGGGCATGTCCACTTCGGGCGTACCACTCATATTGGGGGCCATATCCGAAATCACAAGGTCCACGTGCGAATTACCCACGGCCTCGAGAATCTGCGCCAGCACTTCGTCCTCGGTGAAGTCACCCTGGATGAAGGTCACGTCCGGGATGCTGTCCATTTCCAGGATGTCGGAGGCGATGAGGCGGCCCTGGCCACCAATCAGACGACTGGTCACCTGCGACCAGCCACCAGGCGCTGCGCCCAGGTCGATCACGCTCATGCCGGGACGGATCAGGCGGTACTTTTCCTGGATTTCAAGCAGTTTGTAGCTCGCTCGCGAGCGATAACCGTCCTTTTGCGCCTTTTTGACGTAAGGATCGTTGAAATGTTCTTTCAGCCAACCAAGGCTTGTCTTGGAACGCGCCATTGGGCACCTCGATGATAAGGGTCGTGATTAATTGGGCGGATCCACGGGCCCTCGGGTAAAATGGCCGCCATTTTTGCAAAATCCAAACTAAGGGTCAGATTATGCCGCTCACTAACGAGCAGAAGAAACAGTACAAATCCATTGGCCACGATCTGAAACCAGTTCTGATTGTGGCAGGCAATGGCCTGACTGAAGGAGTTCTGGAAGAACTCGAACGCGCACTCGTCGACCACGAATTGATCAAGGTCGAGATTCGCTCCGAAGATCGTGAAGCCCGTGCCGCGACCATTGCCGAGCTGTGCAAGGCTGGCCGCGCCGAGCTGGTGCAGACCATCGGCAAGAAAGCGCTGATCTATCGCCGCAACCCACAGCCGAACAAGCAGCTTTCGAACATCCATCGCTACAAGTGATGTTCGCGACGGTCAGTGGCGCGCCTGGCGCGCCCTGGCCGGCACCGGTTGCAACACCAGCGCCAGGCCACAAAGGCCCAGCGCCAGGTAACAGAATATCTGCCACCGCAACGGGTCGAGCGCCCCGACGGTCACCACGCCGTACAACGCGGCGGCCATCAGGGCCATGGACAGCAATTGTCCACGCGAGTCACGCCACAGGGCCGCAAAGCCCAGGCCACTGATCAGCACCAGCGCCTGCAATACCACACAGAACGCACAGAAACCCACCAGCAGCGCGGTCATTTGCGCGCCCACGTCCTGAATGAGCACCGGCGCCAACCCGATGTGGGTCAGCGCCGGCATCACGCCCAGTTGCAGGAACCACAGGCCGCCCACCCAGAGTACCTGGGCAAGCTGCCAGATGATCGCGCCCGCCATGAACGGGCGACGTTTTTCAAATGTGGCTGACTTCGACAATCTCGTACTCGATAACGCCGCCTGGCGTCTTGACCACCACCACGTCGCCTTCCTGCTTGGCAATCAGGGCGCGCGCGATCGGCGAGCCGACCGAGATCTTGCCCAGCTTGATGTCGGCTTCGTCTTCGCCAACGATCTGGTACTTGACCCGCTCGTCGGTCTCGACGTTGGCGATCTCGACGGTCGTGCCGAAGATCACCTTGCCGGTAGGCTCGATGGTGGTGACGTCGATGACCACGGCGTTCTGCAGGCGGCCTTCGATGTCACGGATGCGCGCCTCGACCATGCCCTGCTGTTCGCGGGCAGCGTGGTACTCGGCGTTTTCCTTCAGGTCACCCAGTTCACGGGCAGTGCCGATGTCCTGGCTGAGCTTGGGGCGCACGACCTTGGTCAGGTGGGCATGCTCTTCCTCCAGGGCGCGAGCGCCCTGGACGGTCATGGGGTATTTATTCATGCATTCAATCCTGCGTGAAGATCCTGCAAGCGACGCACGGTCTTTTCCGGACCGAACTTCAACGCTTCGCAGATCGCTTCGCCAGCAGCAATGGTCGTGGTGCAGTAGATCTTGTGCTGCAGCGCGTTGCGACGGATGGAGTAGGAGTCAGCGATCGACTGGCGGCCTTCGGTGGTGTTGATGATCAGGGTGACTTCGTCGTTCTTGATCATGTCGACCACGTGCGGGCGACCTTCGGTCACTTTATTCACACGGCGTACTTTCAGGCCGGCTTCTTCGATGACGCGCGCGGTGCCAGCGGTGGCAACCACTTCGAAGCCCAGGGCGATCAGGTCGCGGGCAACGCCAGCCACCAGTGGCTTGTCGTCGTCACGCACGCTGATGAACGCGGTGCCGCCGGTAGGCAGCACTTCGCTGGCGCCCATCTGGGCCTTGGCGAAGGCTTCGCCGAAGGTGTCGCCGACACCCATGACTTCACCGGTGGACTTCATCTCTGGGCCCAGGATCGGGTCTACGCCAGGGAATTTGGCGAACGGGAAGACCGCCTCTTTCACGCTGTAGAAGTTAGGAATGATTTCCTTGGTGAAGCCCAGCTCTTTCAGGGTTTTGCCAGCCATCACGCGGGCAGCGATCATGGCCAGGGAAGTGCCGATGCACTTGGACACGAACGGTACGGTACGCGAGGCGCGCGGGTTGACTTCGATCACGTAGATCTTGTCGCCCTGCAGGGCCAGCTGCACGTTCATCAGGCCGACCACGCCCAGTTCCAGGGCCATCTTCTTGACCTGCTCGCGCACTTCGTCCTGCACGTGGGCAGGCAGCGAGTACGGTGGCAGCGAGCAAGCGGAGTCACCGGAGTGAACGCCGGCCTGCTCGATGTGCTGCATGATCGCGCCGATCACCACGTCGGTGCCGTCGCAGACCGCGTCCACGTCCATCTCGATGGCGCAGTTGAGGAAGTGGTCCAGCAGCACCGGGCTGTCGTTGGACACTTGCACCGCTTCACGCAGGTAGCGTTTGAGCTCGTCCAGTTCGTAGACGATTTCCATCGCACGGCCGCCCAGAACGTAGGACGGGCGCACCACCAGCGGGTAGCCGATGGCGCCGGCAGCGCGGATGGCTTCTTCTTCGCTGCGCACGGTGGCGTTTGGCGGCTGCAGCAGGTTCAGGCGCTGGACCATCTGCTGGAAGCGCTCACGGTCTTCGGCACGGTCGATGGCGTCAGGGCTGGTGCCGATGATCGGCACGCCGGCTTCTTCCAGGGCACGGGCCAGTTTCAGCGGGGTCTGGCCGCCGTACTGGACGATCACGCCTTTCGGCTTCTCGACGCGTACCACTTCCAGCACGTCTTCCAGGGTCAGCGGCTCGAAGTACAGGCGGTCGGAGGTGTCGTAGTCGGTGGACACGGTTTCCGGGTTGCAGTTGACCATGATGGTTTCGTAACCATCGGCACGCAGCGCCAGGGCCGCGTGTACGCAGCAGTAGTCGAACTCGATGCCTTGGCCGATACGGTTCGGGCCACCGCCCAGGATCATGATCTTGTCGCGGGTCGACGGGTTGGCCTCGCACTCTTCCTCGTACGTGGAGTACAGGTAGGCGGTGTCGGTGGCGAACTCGGCGGCGCAGGTGTCAACGCGCTTGTAGACCGGGAAGATCTCCAGCTTGTGGCGGTGACGACGCAGGTTCTTGTCGGTAACACCCAGCAGCTTGGCCAGGCGCTGGTCCGAGAAGCCCTTGCGCTTGAGTTTCAGCATCAGGGCCTTGTCGATGTCGGCCAGGCCCAGGGTCTTGACGCGCTCTTCATCCTTGATCAGGTCTTCGATCTGCACCAGGAACCAGTGGTCGATAGCGGTCAGGGCGAAGATTTCGTCGCAGGTCATGCCCGAACGGAAGGCGTCGGCCACGTACCAGATGCGCTCGGCGCCCGGCACGGTCAGTTCGCGCTTCAGAATGCTGTGGAACTCGGGGTTGCTTGGCTCGACTTTCGGGTCCAGGCCGCAAACACCCACTTCCAGGCCGCGCAGGGCTTTCTGCAGGGATTCCTGGAAGGTACGGCCGATGGCCATGACTTCACCCACGGATTTCATCTGGGTGGTCAGGCGGGCGTCGGCTTTCGGGAATTTCTCGAAGGCGAAGCGTGGCAGCTTGGTGACGACGTAGTCGATGGACGGCTCGAAGGACGCCGGGGTCTTGCCGCCGGTGATGTCGTTCTGCAGTTCGTCCAGGGTGTAGCCAACAGCCAGCTTGGCCGCGACCTTGGCGATCGGGAAGCCGGTGGCTTTCGAGGCCAGTGCCGAGGAACGCGATACGCGCGGGTTCATCTCGATCACGACCATGCGGCCAGTGTTCGGGCAGATACCGAACTGCACGTTCGAACCGCCGGTTTCCACGCCGATCTCGCGCAGCACCGCCAGGGAGGCGTTACGCAGGATCTGGTATTCCTTGTCGGTCAGGGTCTGTGCAGGGGCAACGGTGATCGAGTCACCGGTGTGCACGCCCATCGGATCGAAGTTCTCGATGGAGCAGACGATGATGCAGTTGTCCTTTTTGTCGCGGACCACTTCCATCTCGTACTCTTTCCAACCGATCAGCGATTCGTCGATCAGCAGTTCCTTGGTCGGCGACAGGTCCAGGCCACGGGCGCAGATTTCTTCGAATTCTTCACGGTTGTAGGCGATACCGCCACCGGTGCCGCCCATGGTGAACGATGGACGGATGATGCACGGGAAGCCCAGGGTCTCGAGGACCGCGTTGGCTTCTTCCATGGAGTGGGCGATACCGGAACGCGGGCACGCCAGGCCGATGGCCTTCATGGCCTTGTCGAAACGCGAACGGTCTTCAGCCTTGTCGATGGTGTCGGCGTTGGCACCGATCATTTCCACGCCGAACTTTTCCAGCACGCCTTCGCGTTCCAGGTCCAGGGCGCAGTTCAGGGCGGTCTGGCCACCCATGGTCGGCAGCACGGCGTCCGGACGCTCTTTCTCGATGATCTTGGCAACGGTCTGCCACTTGATCGGCTCGATGTAGGTGGCGTCGGCCATGTCCGGGTCGGTCATGATGGTGGCCGGGTTGGAGTTCACCAGGATGACGCGGTAGCCCTCTTCGCGCAGGGCCTTGCAGGCCTGGGCGCCGGAGTAGTCGAATTCACAGGCCTGGCCGATCACGATGGGGCCGGCGCCGAGAATCAGGATGCTTTTTAAGTCTGTACGTTTTGGCATGGTTGTCACTCAAATCCGCAGGTCAGTCGGCAGGCCCTCAGGCGAGCCGCCTTGAACATTCTTTGGCGGCGCCGGGCAGGCTGTCTCCGCTTGAAGCGGGGCCTGCACGGCGCGCGTTACGCTTCCAACAGCTTCACTCAGCGGCGCTTGGCCATGGCGTCGATGAAGCGGTCGAACAGCGGGGCCACGTCGTTCGGGCCTGGGCTGGCTTCAGGGTGGCCCTGGAAGCTGAACGCGCTCTTGTCGGTGCGCTCGATGCCCTGCAGGGTACCGTCGAACAGCGACTTGTGGATCGCCCGCACGTTGCTTGGCAGGGTCGCCTCGTCAACGGCAAAACCGTGGTTCTGGCTGGTGATCATCACAACGCCGGTGTCGAGGTCCTGGACCGGGTGGTTGGCACCGTGGTGGCCGTGGCCCATCTTCACGGTCTGGGCGCCGGAGGCCAGGGCCAGCAGCTGGTGGCCCAGGCAGATGCCGAAGACCGGGATCTCGGTTTCCAGCACGTCCTTGATGGCCTGGATAGCGTAGTCGCATGGCGCGGGGTCGCCCGGGCCGTTGGACAGGAACACGCCGTCAGGGTTGAGGGCCAGCACGTCGGCGGCAGGGGTCTGCGCCGGCACCACGGTCAGGCGGCAGCCGCGCTCTACCAGCATGCGCAGGATGTTCAGCTTGACGCCGTAGTCGTAGGCAACCACGTGGTACGGCAGTTCGCTGTCAGCGATTTCCGGGTGGCTGTCGGTGGCCAGGTTCCAGACGCTGGAGCGCCACTGGTAGGCTTGCTTGGTGGTCACTTCCTTGGCCAGGTCCATGCCTTTCAGGCCTGGGAAGGCGCGAGCGGCGGCGATGGCGGCTTCTTCGGAAATGTTGTCACCGGCCATGATACAGCCGTTCTGGGCGCCTTTTTCACGCAGGATGCGGGTCAGGCGACGGGTGTCGATACCGGCGATGGCAACGACGTTGTTGGCCTTCAGGTATTCGTCCAGGGGCTGGGTGTTGCGCCAGTTGCTGGCAACCAGTGGCAGGTCACGGATGACCAGGCCGGCGGACCAGACGCGGTTCGACTCGGCGTCTTCGGCGGTGGTGCCGGTGTTGCCGATGTGCGGGTAGGTCAGGGTAACGATTTGCTGGGCATAGGAAGGATCGGTAAGGATTTCCTGATAGCCGGTCATTGCGGTGTTGAACACCACCTCACCGACAGTCTGGCCGTCGGCGCCAATGGCTTCACCGCGAAAAATGCTGCCATCAGCAAGGGCAAGTATGGCTGGCTTAGTCAAGAAGACCTCCCGTAAATAAAACCTGAAAGGGCGATCGCAGGTTGTAAAAAAGCGGAATGACGTATAGACACGTCACCCCGCTTCTTCATCGAATTATCTGCGCGCTTTTAGTGGACACACTAAAGCTGTAGCTTACAGAAAAATGATTTTTTTATCTACCGCCAATGAGCCTGAAAGGCAGAGGAATGCGACAAGGAATCGCGTGGCGGGGTTAAAACGGGGTCTGGAGCCGTAATTGTACGTGGGAGCAGGCCTGCCAGCGAGCTTTTTCGCCCCCGGCAACCCGTAGCAGCTGCCGAAGGCTGCGTCCGGCCGCCACACGGTGCGGCGACGGGACGCAGCCTGCGGCAGCTGCTACAAGTGAAAGATCAATGCAGGTCCAGCACATCCTGCATGTCGTAAAGCCCGGCAGCCTTGCCATCCAGCCACAGGGCAGCGCGCACGGCGCCCTTGGCGAAGGTCATGCGACTGGAGGCCTTGTGGGTGATCTCCAGGCGCTCGCCTTCGGCGGCGAACAGCACGGTGTGGTCGCCCACCACGTCACCGCCACGCACGGTGGCGAAGCCGATGGTGTCGCGCTCACGCACGCCGGTGTGGCCTTCACGGCCATAGACCGCCACCTTGGACAGGTCGCGCCCCAGGGCCTTGGCCACCACTTCACCCATGCTCACGGCCGTGCCCGAAGGCGCGTCGACCTTGTTGCGGTGGTGAGCCTCGATGATCTCGATGTCGGCCTCTTCGCCCATCACCCGCGCCGCCAGGTCCAGCAGCTTGAACGACAGGTTCACGCCGACGCTGAAGTTGGAAGCGAAGACGATCGGGATGTCCTTGCCCGCCTCCACCAGCAACTGCTTCTGCTCGGCGTTCAGGCCGGTGGTGCCGATGACCATGGCCTTGCCTGCCTTGCGGCAGAACGCCAGGTTCTTCAGCATCACGTCCGGCAGGGTGAAGTCGATGAGCACATCGAATTCATCCGCCACCTGCTCCAGGTTGCCGGTCAACTGCACGCCGATACGGCCCAGCGAGGCCAGCTCGCCGGCGTCGGCGCCAATCATCGTGCTGCCCGGGCGAACGATCGCCGCGGTCAGGCCGGTCAGCGGCGCGCGCTGCTGCACGGCCTCGACCAGGTTCTTGCCCATGCGCCCGGCAGCGCCCATCACCGCAATACGTCTCATGCCAGATTCCTTACAGATCGCCGAAGAAGCGCTTCACGCCTTCAAACCAGCCGCTGGCCTTGGGCGAATGCGAGCTGTCGCCTTCCAGGGTCGAGCGGAACTCCTCCAGCAGCTCGCGCTGACGGCGGCTAAGGTTGACCGGGGTTTCCACCGCCACGCGGCACATCAGGTCGCCAGCACCGCCGCCACGCACAGGGGCCACGCCCTTGCCACGCAGGCGGAACTGCTTGCCGGTCTGGGTGCCTTCGGGGATCTTCAGCTTCACGCGGCCGTCCAGGGTCGGCACTTCCAGCTCGCCACCCAGGGCAGCCTCGGTGTAGCTGATCGGTACTTCGCAGTACAGGTGCTTGCCGTCGCGCTGGAAGATGTCGTGCTCGCGCACGTTGATCACCACGTACAGGTCGCCGGTCGGGCCACCCTGGGTGCCGGCCTCGCCTTCGCCCGACAGGCGGATGCGGTCACCGGTGTCGACGCCAGCCGGCACTTTCACCGACAGGGTCTTGTACTCTTCCACGCGGCCTTCGCCACGGCAGGATTCGCACGGGTCGGAAATGATCTTGCCCTGGCCATGGCAGCGCGGGCAGGTCTGCTGTACCGAGAAGAAGCCCTGCTGCATGCGCACCTGGCCGATACCACCACAGGTTGGGCAGGTGACCGGCGCGGAGCCTTTCTTGGCGCCCGAACCGTCGCACGGCTTGCAGTTGACCAGGGTCGGCACGCGAATGCTGACCGTGGTGCCGCGCACCGCTTCTTCCAGGTTCAGTTCCAGGGTGTAGCGCAGGTCGCTGCCGCGCTGGGCGCCGCCGCGGGAGCCGCCACGGCCGCCGCCACCGAAGAAGTCGCTGAATACGTCGCCGAAGATGTCGGAGAAGTTGGCACCGCCGCCGCCAAAGCCGCCACCGCCACCCATGCTTGGGTCGACGCCGGCGTGGCCATACTGGTCGTAGGCTGCGCGTTTGCTGGAGTCGGACAGCACTTCGTAGGCCTCGTTGGCCTCCTTGAACATGTCTTCCGACGCTTTGTCGCCCGGGTTACGGTCCGGGTGGTGCTTCATCGCCAGGCGGCGATAGGCCTTTTTCAGATCGGCTTCGCTGGAGCCGCGCTCGACCCCTAGAACCTCGTAATAGTCACGCTTTGACATAGTTCTATTGTCTCTTCAGGACGTCGGAGCGCACGAGGGCCTCCGACCGTGCCGACAGCATCCGAGTCAGTCGCATGCTGTAAAAATTCGTCTATTCCAGACACGCCAACGCGGGAGCAAGCCCCCGCGCGGCGACATCCTACCAGCGACTGCCAAAGGGCAGTCAACTGGCCGACAACAAGCAGTAATTACTTGTGGTCTTTGACTTCTTCGAACTCGGCGTCGACGACGTCGTCGTGCTTGCCGGCTTCTTCAGCAGGCTGGGCTGCCGCGCCTGCAGGCTGTTCGGCCTGTTCGGCGTACATCTTCTGGGCAACCGGCGCGCTGACTTTCGACAGCTCTTCGACCTTGGCGTCGATGGCAGCCTTGTCGTCGCCTTTGACAGCGGCTTCCAGGGCAACCACGGCCGCTTCGATAGCGGTTTTCTCTTCGGCGGTGACCTTGTCGCCCGCGTCGGTGACCATCTTGCGAGTCGAGTGCACCAGCGCGTCACCCTGGTTGCGGGCAGCGGCCAGTTCTTCGAACTTGCGGTCTTCTTCCGAGTTCGCTTCGGCGTCGCGGATCATCTGTTGAATTTCTTCGTCAGACAGGCCCGAGTTGGCTTTGATCACGATCGACTGGGTCTTGCCGGTAGCCTTGTCTTTCGCGCCTACGTGCAGGATGCCGTTGGCGTCGATGTCGAAGGTAACCTCGATCTGTGGAACACCCCGTGGGGCTGGCGGGATCTCGGACAGGTCGAACTTGCCCAGCGACTTGTTCTGCGCGGCTTGCTTGCGCTCGCCCTGCAGCACGTGGATGGTCACGGCGCTCTGGTTGTCGTCGGCAGTCGAGAACACTTGCGATTTCTTGGTAGGAATCGTGGTGTTTTTCTCGATCAGCGCGGTCATCACGCCACCCATGGTTTCGATACCCAGGGTCAGCGGGCTGACGTCCAGCAGCAGTACGTCTTTCACGTCACCGGCCAGCACGGCGCCCTGGATGGCAGCACCCATGGCAACGGCTTCGTCGGGGTTTACGTCCTTGCGAGCTTCTTTACCGAAGAAGTCGGTAACGGCTTTCTGTACCAGCGGCATGCGGGTCTGGCCGCCGACCAGGATCACGTCGTTGATCGAGCCAACGTCGATACCGGCGTCTTTCAGGGCAATGCGGCAAGGCTCGATGGTGCGCTGAACCAGGTCTTCAACCAGCGATTCCAGCTTGGCACGCGAGATTTTCACGTTCAGGTGCTTAGGACCGGTGGCGTCTGCAGTGATGTACGGCAGGTTGACGTCGGTCGACTGGCTGGAGGACAGCTCGATCTTGGCTTTTTCAGCGGCTTCTTTCAGACGCTGCATGGCCAGGGGGTCGCCCTTCAGGTTCATGCCGGTTTCTTTCTTGAACTCGTCGACGAGGTAGTCGATCAGGCGGATGTCGAAGTCTTCGCCACCCAGGAAAGTGTCGCCGTTGGTAGCCAGTACTTCGAACTGGTGCTCGCCGTCGACTTCAGCGATCTCGATGACCGACACGTCGAAGGTACCGCCACCCAGGTCGTAGACGATCACGGTGTGGTCGCCCTTGGCCTTGTCCATGCCGTAGGCCAGTGCGGCTGCGGTTGGTTCGTTGATGATGCGTTTTACGTCGAGACCTGCGATGCGACCGGCATCCTTGGTGGCCTGGCGCTGGCTGTCGTTGAAGTAGGCAGGCACGGTGATGACCGCTTCAGTCACTGCCTCGCCGAGGTAATCTTCGGCGGTTTTCTTCATTTTCTTCAGGATTTCGGCGGAAATCTGTGGCGGAGCCATTTTCTGGCCGTTCACTTCCACCCAGGCGTCGCTGTTGTCAGCCTTGACGATCTTGTAAGGGACCATCTGGATGTCTTTCTGCACGACTTCTTCGTCGAAACGACGGCCGATCAGACGCTTTACCGCGTACAGGGTGTTGTGCGGGTTGGTGACGGCCTGGCGCTTGGCCGACTGGCCAACCAGGATTTCGCCGTCGTTGGCGTAAGCGATGATCGATGGGGTGGTACGAGCGCCTTCAGCGTTCTCGATAACCTTGGCCTTGCCGTTTTCCAGAATGGAGACGCAGGAGTTGGTGGTCCCCAGGTCGATGCCGATAATCTTGCCCATGTTAACTCTCCCGAAACTTTGGATTTGGATGCCGCAGCAGTAGTGGCTGTCTGCGGTAGCACTTAAACGCTTGACATCAAAATGGGGGCCCTTGGAGGAATTTCAAGGCCACCCATTAACAGAAGTTTCACGCCTGCTCGTCGATCGATGGCGACACCGGCGCCGGGGCCTTGCTGACCACGACCATGGCCGGGCGCAGCAGGCGACCGTTGAGCTGGTAGCCCTTCTGGAACACTTTCAGCACGCTGTTTGGCTCGACGTCAGCGCTTTCCTGCATGGCCATGGCCTGGTGGTGCTCGGCGTTGAACGGCTGGCCGTGCGGGTCGATGGCTTCCAGGTTGTAGCGCTTGAGGGTGTCCTCGAACATCTTCAGCGTCAGCTGCATGCCTTCGCGCATCGGGCGCAGGGCTTCGTCATCGGCGCTGCTCAGCTCAACGCCACGTTCCAGGCTGTCCATGATCGGCAGCAGGTCGGAGGCGAATTTTTCCAGGGCGAACTTGTGCGCCTTTTCCACGTCCTGGTCGGCACGGCGACGCACGTTCTGCAGGTCGGCAGCCACGCGCAGCGACTGGTCCTGGGCGGCAGCCAGCTGCTCCTCGAGGGTTTTCACCCGCGCGGCAAGGTCTTCGGCGCCAGCTTCACCAGCCTGGTTTGCTTCGAGGTTCTGTTCGTCCAGAGTCTGTTCGTCAGCCATAAGGGTTCTCCTTTCAATTTCGTCTGCGAGCTCGACTCGCGCTTCTGCCCGCTATATGGGGTCGCAATTCTCAGCTTCAAGGGCCTTTGTGTTGCCGCGTGCACATTGGCAAATCACCGCTGGCGATTAAAAAAGTCGCCAGGCAAGCCAATGGTGCTAAGCGCAGGCATTGTCAGGGCAAATAAAAACACTGTATAAATAACCAGACCTTTTAGCCCAGGGAGCCGCCCCATGCTGGTGCACCTATCCGTACACAACTACGCCATCGTCGAACACCTGGACCTTGAGCTCGCGCGCGGCATGAGCGTGATCACCGGCGAGACCGGCGCGGGCAAGTCCATCATGCTCGACGCGCTGGGGCTCACCCTAGGTGACCGCGCCGACAGCGGCGTAGTTCGACCGGGTGCCGACAAGGCCGACATCCTCGCCACCTTCGACCTGGGCGACATTCCCGAGGCGCGCACCTGGCTGGCCGAGCGCGACCTGGACAACAACAGCCCGTGCATCCTGCGCCGGGTCATCACCGCCGAAGGCCGTTCACGCGGCTATATCAACGGCACGCCCTGCCCGCTCGGCGACCTCAAGGCGCTGGGCGAGCTGCTGATCGATATCCACAGCCAGCACGAGCACCAGTCCCTGCTGAAAACCGACACCCACCGGCGCCTGCTGGACGAGTACGCCGGCGCCACCGACCTGGCCCGCCAGGTGCAGCTGGCTGCGCAGAAATGGCGCCAGACCCGCCAGGAGCTCGACCGCCTGTCGAACTCCGGCGACGAGCAGCGCGCCCGCCACCAGCTGCTCAGCTACCAGCTGGAAGAGCTGGAAAACCTCAACCTGGGCGACAACGAGCTGGAGCTGCTGGAGCAGGAACACAAGAACCTGACCAACGCCGAGGCGCTGTTCGGCATCTGCCGCCAGGTCATCGACCATTGCAGCGAGAACGACTCGGGCAACGTGCTCAGCGCCCTCACCGCCAGCCTTAACCGCCTGACCGCGGTGCACAACGCCCCGCGCGCCTTGGGCGAGGCGGCCAGCATGCTGTCCAGCGCGCAGATCCAGGTAGAAGAAGCGGTGGGCGAACTGAACCGCTTTCTCGACCACTTCGACGCCGACCCGGCGCGCCTGCAGCAACTGGAAGAGCGCCTGGACACCATCTATACCCTGGCGCGCAAGCACCGCATCCACCCCACCGAGGTGGCGGCGCTGCAACAGAAGCTGCTCGACGAAATCGAGACGCTGAACGCCAACGACGAGGCCATCGAACGCCTGGCCGACGAGCTGAAAGCCTACGCCCGTCATTACCAGGAGCACGCCCGCGAACTCAGCGGCCTGCGCGCGCAAGCCGCCACCCAGCTGGCCGCCGCGGTGGAAGTGGAAATCCAGCGCCTGGGCATGCCGGGCGGGCGCTTCACCATCGAACTGCGCCCCCATGCCGGCGACGAACTGCTGCCCCATGGCCTGGAGCAGGTGGAACTGCTGGTCAGCGCCAACCCCGGCCAGCCGCTCAAGTCCCTGGCCAAGGTGGCCTCGGGGGGCGAGCTGTCGCGCATCAGCCTAGCCATCCAGGTGATCACCGCACAAACCTCGCGGGTGCCGACCCTGGTGTTCGACGAAGTGGACGTGGGCATCGGCGGCCCTACCGCCGAGATCGTCGGCCAGCTGCTGCGCCGCCTGGGCGAGCGCGGCCAGGTGCTGACCGTCACCCACTTGCCGCAAGTAGCAGCGCAGGGCCATCACCACCTGTTCGTGCACAAGCAGCGCGGCAGCGACGAAACCCGCACGGCAGTGGCTAGCCTTAATAAAGGAGAGCGCGTGGAAGAGGTGGCGCGGATGCTGGGCGGCATCGACCTGACCAAGGAATCCCTGGCCCACGCGAAGAAAATGGTAGTCACCGCCCGCTGCGGCTGAGCTGCCGCCGAACATCCTGTAGCCGCTGCCGCCAGGCTGCGCTGGCCCTGTTCCCCACTGAAAATCTCCAGGGTTCACACGGACCAGCGCAGCCTGGCGGCAGCGGCTACGAATCGGTGCGCCACTCCCAAAAAGCACGAAGGCGGCCCTAAGGCCGCCTTCGTTCGTCACGCAGGTCGATTACTTCTTCTTGCGTACGTGCAGTACCAGGTTATGGTCAACCAACTCATAACCATGACGCGCGGCGATGGCGTGTTGCAGTTTCTCGATTTCCTCGTCGACAAACTCGATGACCTCACCGGTATCCGCGTCAACCATGTGGTCGTGGTGGCCATTGTCAGCCAGCTCGAACACGGCATGGCCGCCATCAAAGTTATGGCGTACCACCAGGGAAGCAGCTTCGAATTGGGTCAGTACACGGTAAACCGTGGCCAGGCCCACATCTTCGCCTGCTTCCATCAGTGCCTTGTAGACATCCTCGGCACTCATGTGGCGTTGCTCTGCAGCGTCAAGCATTTGCAGGATCTTGACTCGAGGCAGGGTCACCTTGAGGCCGGCTTTTCGTAACTCGCTATTTTCAACCATGGTCAGCTTTCTCGCCGATGCTGCTTCGCAGCTTCTCTTAATGCGGGTATGATCGGGGTTTACGTTGTCCCAGCCAAGATAGTGGAAGTCGCCCACCGATGCAAAACACCAAGCACTTGCTATTCAGCCTCACCTTCGTGGGACTGCTCGCACTCGCCGGTTGTTCATTCCCCGGGGTTTACAAAATCGACATCCAGCAGGGCAATGTCGTCACGCAGGACATGATAGACCAGTTGCGCCCGGGAATGACCCGCCGGCAAGTACGGTTTATCATGGGCAACCCTCTGCTTGTCGATACGTTTCACGCCAATCGCTGGGATTACCTCTACAGTATCCAACCAGGTGGCGGTGAACGCCAGCAGGAACGGATGAGCGTTTTCTTCAACGAGAACGATCAACTGGCCAGCCTGTCGGGCGACTTCATGCCTGGCGTCAGCAAGGACCAGACCATCCTCGGTACCCCGGCCGCAGCGCCTGCCGAACCTGCCGAAAACGCGCCGCAGCCGGCCAAGGAAGCACCGGCCAAGCCGGGCTCCACCCTGGACCAGATCCAGCGCAGCGTCGACGACGTGAAAGTGGTGCCAGTGCCTACGCCAGCACCGATCGAAGCCAACCCGCAGTAAGCGGTTGGTACAAAAAAGCCCCGGCCAGTGCCGGGGCTTTTTTATTCGCTTGCGCGTAACCTCGCAGCTTCCGCGGCCTTGGCTGCGCGCATACGTCGCACCTCCTTGGGGTCGGCGATCAGCGGGCGGTACAGCTCGATGCGCTCCCCCGCCTCCACCGGGCGGGAGGGGTCCGCCACCACCTTGCCGAATACACCCATGGGGCAGGCCAGTACATCCAGCCCAGGGAAGTGCGCGGCAATGCCCGAACGCTCCACCGCTTCACGCAGCGAGCAACCCACCGGCACCTGCACGCTCAGCAGCACCTGCCGGTCCACGTCGGCAAACACCACTTCCACCTCCAGGCTTGCCTCAGCCATAGAGCTGCTTGGCGCGCTGGCAGAACGCATCGACCATGGTGTTGGCCGCCTGGTTGAACAGCGGGCCCAGGGTGGCGCGCACGATGGAGCCGGCGTAGTCGAAGGACATGTCGAGGCTGATCTTGCAGGCCTTCTCGCCCAGCGGCTTGAACACCCACAGGCCATGCAGCTGGGTGAACGGGCCTTCCTCGAGGTTCATCTCGATGGACCTGCCAGGCACCAGTACATTTCGTGTGACAAATTTCTGCGAGAGCCCGCCCTTGGCCACCTCGAGGCTGGCACGCATCAAGGTGTCAGTGTTTTCCAAAACCGTGCTGGACGAGCACCAGGGCAGGAACTGCGGGTAGTTAGCCACATCGTTGACCAGGTCATACAAGGCCTGCGCAGGGTAAGGCAGCAAGGCCGAACGTTGGATATGAGTAGTCATGAGTGCGTCATTTCCTCCGGTGCCTATCAGTCGACAGCAACCAGGCCCAGGTGATCAAAAAAGATCGCGCATTGTCCGGGATTCACCGCACGGGCTCAAGCACGTAGCTTCACCGTAGCCGACAACGTCGCGACTGCCTATAATGCGCCCCCTATGGCCAAACAAAAGAAACACCCCGAAGGGACTATCGCGCAGAACAAGAAGGCGCGACACGATTACTTCATCGAGCACAAGTTCGAGGCCGGTCTGGTCCTGTCCGGTTGGGAAGTAAAAAGTCTGCGTGCCGGCAAGGCGCAGTTGATCGACAGCTACGTCCTGCTCAAGGATGGCGAAGCCTGGCTGCTGGGCAGCCATATCACGCCCTTGACCGCGGCCAGTACGCACGTCATCGCTGACCCGGTACGTACCCGTAAACTGCTGCTGAACAAGCGCGAGCTGGAAAAACTGTTCACCCTGGTGCAACAGAAAGGCTACGCGTGCGTGGCGCTGTCCATGTACTGGAAGCAGCACCTGATCAAGTGCGAGATCGCGCTGGGCAAGGGCAAGAAGGAATACGACAAGCGCCATACCGAGCGCGAGCGCGATTCCGACCGCGAATTGCACCGCGCCGTGCGCACCAAGGGCAAGGACGAGTAACCAACACCACCCGTAGCAGCGGCCGCAGGCCGCGTCACGGCCGCCGCGCGATCATCAGGTGTATCGCGCGTGGGGGGTGACGCGGCCTGCGGCCGCTGCTACGGGGTGGGGTTACAGGCCTTTGCGCCGCTCGGCCCGCGCCACGCGCTGCACCTGCTGCCTGACTTCATCCAGCACTTCCTGCACATACAGGATATGCCGGCTGGAGATCTCCCGGGCGTCTTCGGCACGCCCCTCGATAATGGCCTCGTACAGCTCGCGGTGCTGGCTGATCAGCATGTCGCGGGTCTCACTGCGCTGCTGGTACATGCCACCAATGTTGATCACCACGTTGCGCTTGAGCAGGTCGAACAGCCCGCGAATGGTGTGCAGCAACACCGCGTTGTGGCTGGCCTCGGCAATGGCCAGGTGGAAATTGGCGTCGGCCGCGCCCTCCTCGGCCCGGGTTACGTTGTCTTCCCGCGCATAGCAATCCAGCAACGCCTCGAACGCTACCTTCAACCGCTCCCGGTCCAGCTCGGTGGCGCGCTTGGCCGCGTAAAACGCGCAGGACGCCTCCAGGGTGTGGCGAAACTCCAGCAAATCGCGCTGGGACTCGGGGTTGCTCTCCAGCAGCTGCATCAGCGGGTCGCTGAAGGTAGACCCCAGCGACTCCACTACATAGTTACCACCCCCCTGCCGGCTCATCAGCATGCCCTTGGCCACCAACTTCTGGATGGCCTCGCGCAACGACGGCCGTGACACGCCAAACTGCTCCGCCAACGCCCGCTCGGCAGGCAGCCGCTCACCGGCACGCAGGGTGCCTTCCAGAATCATCCCTTCCAGCCGCTCGACGATATCGTCGGACAGACGGCGCTGCCGCACCTGATCAAACGCCATGAACCACCTCACCACTCATCCAACTGCGACCAAAGTTTCAGGGTGACAAATTGACACACTGACAGCAGGGCCTCTAACCTAGCACACATGCATTGTAAATTGGTATTACCAATTTGCCAATGCCAGTGCAGTGCCTGACCAACAACAATTAGGGGCCACCCCACATGCAAACCTGGCAACAACTCTACAGCCCGCTCGGCAGCCTCGGTTTATCCGCCCTCGCCGCCGTCATCCCGATCGTCTTCTTCTTCCTCGCCCTGGCCGTGTTGCGCCTCAAAGGCCACGTGGCCGGCAGCATCACCCTGGTGCTGGCGGTGCTGGTGGCGATCTTCGCCTTCGGCATGCCCGCCGACATGGCCCTGGCGGCCGCCGGCTACGGCTTCATCTACGGCCTGTGGCCCATCGCCTGGATCATCGTGGCGGCGGTGTTCCTCTACAAGCTCACCGTGAAGAGCGGCCAGTTCGAAATCATCCGCAGCTCGGTGCTGTCCATCACCGACGACCAGCGCCTGCAGGTGCTGCTGATCGGCTTCTGCTTCGGTGCGTTCCTGGAAGGCGCCGCCGGTTTCGGCGCGCCCGTGGCCATCACCGCGGCGCTGCTGGTGGGCCTGGGCTTCAACCCGCTGTACGCCGCCGGCCTGTGCCTGATCGCCAACACCGCGCCCGTGGCGTTCGGCGCCCTGGGCATCCCGATCATCGTCGCCGGCCAGGTCACGGGCATCGACGCCTTCAAGATCGGCGCCATGGCCGGCCGCCAGCTGCCGCTGCTGTCGGTGTTCGTGCCGTTCTGGCTGGTGTTCATGATGGACGGCATGCGCGGCGTAAGGGAAACCTGGCCAGCCGCCCTGGTGGCCGGCGCCAGCTTCGCCATCACCCAGTACTTCACCTCTAACTTTATCGGCCCGGAACTGCCGGACATCACCTCGGCGCTGGTCAGCCTTGTCGCCCTGACCCTGTTCCTGAAAGTCTGGCAGCCGCACCGCAGCGCCGGCGACCACATTGCCGGCACCGCCGAGGGCGCATCGGCCGTGGCCAGCGTCGGCGGCTTCGGCAAGCCACGCACGCAACTGGTCTCGCCCTACAGCCTGGGCGAGATCTTCAAGGCCTGGTCGCCGTTCCTGATCCTCACCGTGCTGGTGACCATCTGGACCCTGAAACCCTTCAAGGCCCTGTTCGCCGCCGGCGGCGCCATGTACTCGACGGTGTTCAACTTCGCCATCCCGCACCTGGACCAACTGGTGATCAAGATGGCGCCGATTGCCGCCACGCCAACGCCCATCGCCGCGGTGTTCAAGCTGGACCCGATCGCCGCCACCGGCACCGCCATTTTCCTCGCCGCGCTGATCTCCATGGCCGTGCTGAAGATCAAGGCGAAGATTGGTCTGACCACTTTCTTTGAAACCCTGTTCGAGCTGCGCTGGCCCATCCTGTCCATCGGCATGGTGCTGGCCTTCGCCTTCGTCACCAACTACTCGGGCATGTCTTCGACCATGGCCCTGGTGCTGGCGGCCACCGGCGCGGCGTTCCCGTTCTTCTCGCCGTTCCTGGGCTGGCTGGGGGTGTTCCTGACCGGTTCCGACACCTCCTCCAACGCGCTGTTCAGCTCGCTGCAGGCCACCACCGCGCACCAGATCAACGTCAGCGACACCCTGCTGGTGGCCGCCAATACCAGCGGCGGCGTGACCGGCAAGATGATCTCGCCGCAGTCCATCGCCGTGGCCTGCGCCGCCACCGGCCTGGTGGGCAAGGAGTCGGACCTGTTCCGCTTTACGCTCAAGCACAGCCTGTTCTTCGCCACCATCGTCGGCCTGATCACCCTGGCCCAGGCCTACTGGTTCACCGGCATGCTGGTGCATTGATGCAACACGCCCGGCGCTGCCCTGGGCGGCGCCGGTACTGATAACCCCGGCCCTCGCGGCCGGATAACCGGGCCAACCCGGAGACAACGCCTGATGAGCGAGCTTTTCCACAACGCCATGCCCAACGCCACCCGCGTTGCGCCCCCCATTCCGCAGCCGCGCCGCTACCCTGCGGCGAAGCCTGCGCGGGTGTACCTGTTCGGCACCTGCGTGGTCGACCTGTTCTACCCCGAGGCCGGCATGGACGCGATCCGCCTGCTGGAACGCGAAGGCATCCGCGTCGATTTCCCCCAGGGCCAGACCTGCTGCGGCCAGCCGGCCTACACCAGCGGCTACACCGACCAGGCCCGCGAAGTGGCGCGCGCGCAGCTCAAGCTGTTCGCCAACGACCAACCGGTGGTGGTGCCCTCGGGCTCCTGCGCCGGCATGCTGCGCCAGCACTACGCCGACCTGTTCAAGGACGAGCCTGAAATGTTCGAGCAGGTGCAGGCCCTGGCCGAGCGCACCTATGAGCTGGCCGAATTCCTGCTGCACGTGTGCAAGGTGCAGCTCAAGGACCGGGGCCAACCGGTGAAAGTGGCGCTGCACACCTCCTGCTCCGCCCGCCGCGAAATGAACACCCACCTGCACGGCCGCGCGCTGCTGGCGCAGCTCGGCAACGTCGAGCGCGTGGAGCACAGCCATGAAAGCGAATGCTGCGGCTTCGGTGGGACGTTCAGCGTGCGCATGCCGGACATTTCCGGCGCCATGGTGGCCGACAAGACCCGCAACCTGAAGGAATCCGGCGCCCACCAGGTGCTCAGCGCCGACTGCGGCTGCCTGATGAACATCAACGGCGCCCTGGAAAAGCAACGCGAAGCCCTGCGCGGCCAACACCTGGCCACCTTCCTGTGGCAGCGCAGCGGGGGTAGCCAATGACCAGCCAGGCACGCATTCCCGCCGTCGAAATCGAAGACGACTTCCGCGCCCGCGCCCACCAGGCCCTGGGCGACACGCAACTGCGCAACAACTTCCGCACCGCCATGGACTCGCTGATGACCAAGCGCGCCGTGGCCTTCGCCGACCCCGACGAGCGCGAGCAACTGCGCGCCCTGGGCAACGCCATCCGCGCCCGCGCCCTGTCCAAGCTGCCCGACCTGCTGGAAACCCTGGAGCGCAACCTCACCCGCAACGGCGTCAAGGTGCACTGGGCCGAGACCGTGGACCAGGCCAATGCCATCGTCCAAGGCATCATCGACGCCCACGGCGCGCGCCAGGTGATCAAGGGCAAGTCCATGGTCAGCGAAGAAATGGAAATGAACCACGCCTTGGAGGCCCGCGGCATCGAATGCCTGGAGTCCGACATGGGCGAGTACATTGTCCAGCTGGACCACGAGAAGCCGTCCCACATCATCATGCCGGCCATCCACAAGAACGCCGGCCAGGTGGCGTCGCTGTTCCACGACAAACTGGGCGTGGAATACACCAATGACGTCGACCAGCTGATCCAGATCGGCCGCCGCGTGCTGCGGCAGAAATTCTTCGAGGCCGACATCGGCGTGTCCGGCGTCAACTTCGCCGTGGCCGAGACCGGCACCCTGCTGCTGGTGGAAAACGAAGGCAACGGCCGCATGACCACCAGCGTGCCGCCGGTGCACATCGCCGTCACCGGCATCGAGAAGGTGGTGGAAAACCTGCGCGACACCGTGCCCCTGCTGTCGCTGCTGACCCGCTCGGCCCTGGGCATTCCCATCACCACCTACGTCAACATGATCAGCGGCCCGCGCAAGGCCGACGAGCTGGACGGCCCCCAGGAAGTGCACCTGGTGCTACTGGACAACGGCCGCAGCCAGGCCTTCGCCGACAGCGAACTGCGCCAGACCCTCAACTGCATCCGCTGCGGCGCCTGCATGAACCACTGCCCGGTGTACACCCGCGTTGGCGGCCACACCTACGGCGAGGTGTACCCCGGCCCCATCGGCAAAATCATCACCCCGCACCTGGTGGGCCTGGCCAAGGTGCCGGACCACCCCAGCGCCTCGTCGCTGTGCGGCGCCTGCGGTGAAGTGTGCCCGGTGAAAATCCCCATCCCGGCCATCCTGCGGCGCCTGCGCGAGGAAAACGTCAAGGCGCCGGACAGTCCAAACCCAGTGATGCGCGGCCAAGGCAGCAAGTATTCGCGCAAGGAACGCTTCATCTGGAACGCCTGGGCCACGCTCAACCGCTCGCCGCTGCTGTACCGCGCGTTCAGCTTCTGCGCCACGCGCCTGCGCCGCCTGGTGCCGAGCAACGTTGGCCCCTGGACGCAAAACCACAGCGCCCCACAACCCGCCGCGCGCTCACTGCACGACCTGGCCCGCGACCACCTGGGAGACTCGAAATGAGCGCCAAGCAGAACATTCTCGGGAAACTGCGGCAAAGCCTGACCGGCACCACGCCCATTGTGGATAACTTCGACGAAGCCCTGGTCACCCGCCCGTGGACTTATCCACAAGCCGAGCGCCTGGCCCAGCTGCGCAGGCTGATGGAAGCCGTACACACCGAAATCCACCTGACCACCGACGCCGCTTGGCCAGCGTTGCTGGCGCAGCTGCTGCGCGACCGCCAACTGCCCAACCTGCTGATCGCCCCCGGCACGCCCCACGGCCAGCGCGTCAGCGCCCATTGGCAAAGCGAGCCTGGCCTGCCGGCCCTGAAAGCCTACGACCGCCCCGTGGAAGAGTGGAAAGCCGAGCTGTTCAACGACACCAGCGCCGGCCTCACCAGCACCCTGGGCGCCATCGCCGCCACCGGCAGCCTGATCCTGTGGCCAACCCGCGAAGAACCGCGGCTGATGAGCCTGGTGCCGCCGGTGCATTTCGCCCTGCTGAAGGCCAGCCAGATCCACGACAACCTCTACAGCGTGCAACGCCAGTTCAACTGGGCCGCCGGCATGCCCACCAACGCACTGCTAATCTCCGGGCCATCGAAGACTGCCGACATCGAACAGGTGCTGGCCTATGGCGCCCACGGGCCCAAGGACCTGGTGGTACTGATTCTGGAGGACCAATGAGCCTGCCCGCTGCCTTCCTGCGTGACGCCTGCCAGCTGATACCGGCCGCACGCCGTTTCGACGACCCCACCTCCACCCTGGCCTTCGGCACCGACGCCAGCTTCTACCGGCTGATTCCCAAGCTGGTGATTCGCGTCGAGTCCGAAGACGAAGTGGTAGCGTTGCTCAAGCTGGCGCACCAGCACCAGGTGCCCGTCACCTTCCGCGCCGCTGGCACCAGCCTGTCCGGCCAGGCCATCAGCGACTCGGTGCTGCTGGTGCTGGGCGACAACTGGAACGGCCGCGAAATTCGTGGCCAGGGTACGCAGATCCGCCTGCAGCCCGGCGTCATCGGCGCCCAGGCCAACGCCTGGCTGGCACCGTTCGGGCGCAAGATCGGCCCCGACCCGGCCTCGATCAACGCCTGCAAAATCGGCGGCATCGTCGCCAACAACGCCAGCGGCATGTGCTGCGGCACCGCGCAAAACACCTACCACACCCTGGCCGGCATCCGCCTGGTGCTGGCCGACGGCACGCGCCTGGACAGCGAAGACCCGGCCAGCGTCGCCGCCTTCCGCCACAGCCACGGCGCCCTGCTCGACCGTTTGGCGGAACTGGGCCGCGAGACCCGCGCCAACGCCGAACTGGCCGCGCGAATCCGCCACAAATACCGTCTGAAAAACACCACCGGCCTGTCGCTCAACGCCCTGGTGGACTACGACGACCCGCTGGACATCCTCAGCCACCTGCTGGTCGGCTCCGAAGGCACCCTGGGCTTCATCAGCGCCGTCACCTACGACACCGTCATCGACCACCCTTTCAAGGCCTCGGCGCTGATCGTCTTCCCCAGCGTGGAAACCTGCTGCAACGCCGTCACCGTGCTCAAGACCCAACCGGTGGCCGCCGTGGAACTGCTGGACCGCCGCAGCCTGCGGTCGGTGCAGAACATGAAGGGCATGCCCGCGTTCGTCCGCGAATTGTCCGACGGCGCCTGCGCCTTGCTGATCGAAAGCCGCGCCGCCAGCCAGGCCCTGCTGCACGAACAACTCGCGCTGATCATGGCCGCCCTGGCGCCGTTCCCGGTGGAACGCCAGGTCGACTTCAGCGAAGACCCGGTGGAAAACGCCCGCCTGTGGGCCATCCGCAAAGACACCTTCCCGGCCGTGGGCGCCGTGCGCCAGACCGGCACCACGGTGATCATCGAAGACGTGACCTTCCCGGTCGAACAGTTGGCCATCGGCGTCAACCGCCTCATCGCCCTGTTCGACAAACACCGCTACGACGAAGCCATCCTGTTCGGCCACGCCCTGGAGGGCAACCTGCACTTCGTCTTCACCCAGGGCTTCAACAACCCCGCGGAAGTGGCGCGCTACCAGGCCTTCATGGACGACGTGGCGCAGCTGGTGGCGGTGGAGTTCGGCGGCTCGCTGAAAGCCGAGCACGGCACCGGCCGCAACATGGCGCCCTTCGTCGAACTGGAATGGGGCCACGACGCCTACCAGCTGATGTGGCAGCTCAAGCGCCTGCTCGACCCCACCGGCATCCTCAACCCTGACGTGGTGCTCAGCGAAGACCCACAGATTCATCTGAAAAATCTGAAGCCACTGCCCGCCGCCGACGACATCGTCGACAAGTGCATCGAGTGCGGCTTCTGCGAACCGGTGTGCCCGTCCAAAGGCCTGACCCTCAGCCCCCGGCAGCGCATCGTGATGTGGCGCGACATCCAGGCGAAAAAACGCGCAGGCACCGACACCACCGCCCTGGAACAGGACTTCCAATACCAGGGCATCGACACCTGCGCCGCCACCGGCCTGTGCGCCCAGCGCTGCCCGGTGGGCATCAACACCGGCGAACTGGTGAAAAAACTGCGCGCCCGCAACGCCCACAACCTCAAGGCCGCCACCTGGCTGGGCGAACACTTCAGCACCGCACTCAAGGGCGCGCGCTTCACCCTGCACGTGGCCAACGGCGCACGCCTGCTGCTGGGCGCGCCACGCCTGGCCAGCCTGTCCGCCAGCCTCACCCGCGCCTCCAAAGGCCGCGTGCCGCAGTGGACCGCCGCCATGCCGCAACCGGAAAACGCCATCCGCCTCACCCCGCCGGTCACCGACGCCCGCCCCCGCGTGGTGTACCTGGCCGCCTGCGTGTCCCGCGTCATGGGCCCGGCCGCCAGCGACCGCGAACAAATGTCCCTGCTCGACAAAACCCGCGGCCTGCTGGAAAAAGCCGGCTACCAGGTCATATTCCCCGCCAACCAGGACAGCCTCTGCTGCGGCCAGCCCTTCGCCTCCAAAGGCTACCCCGAGCAGGCCGAACACAAACGCCAGGAACTCATCGCCGCCCTGCTCACCGCCAGCCGCGGCGGCCTCGACCCCATCTACTGCGACACCAGCCCCTGCACCCTGCGCCTGGTGCAGGACCTGGCCGACACCCGCCTGGACCTCTACGACCCGGTGCGCTTCATCCGCACCCACCTGCTGGACAAACTGGTGTTCACCCCGCAAGCCACGCCCATTGCCGTGCACGTCACCTGCAGCACCCAGCACCTGGGCGAAAGCCAGGCCCTCATCGACCTGGCGCGGCGCTGCAGCACCCACGTCGTCATCCCCGAAGGCATCCACTGCTGCGGCTTCGCCGGCGACAAAGGCTTCACCACCCCCGAACTCAACGACCACGCCCTGCGCACGCTAAAAGATGCAGTCCAGTACTGCGAAGAAGGCATCTCCACCAGCCGCACCTGCGAAATAGGCCTGAGCAGCCACAGCGGCATCGACTACCACAGCCTGGTCTACCTGGTAGACCGCGTCACCCGCCCACGGGCACTCTGAGGTCTGAACCACGCCGACCCCGTAACCGCTGCCGCCAGGCTGCGCTGGCCCTATGACTCCCTGAAAATCTTCAGGCTTCATACCCAGCGCAGCCTACCGCAGCGGCTACAGAAGTATTCTGTTGCAATTGAAATGGCTTTTTCACACTATCGCCGCGCAAATATTTCGAACCCCTTCCACCCCCCAAAGTCCATCTTTCAAGGCCTGCTAAAAAGGCTCAATCACGCTCGGTGCCTGAGCCTTTCCCGGTCGGCGCTGCCGAGTCTTCCACGTCGAGGAGACTTACCATGAAACGCCTTACCCTGACCGGCCTGTGCATGGCCGCCGCCCTGATGACCTCCCACGCCTTCGCCGCCGACGACCTGTGCGCCGCCAACCTGCAGAAAATCGACGACGCCGACAAAACCGCCGGCAGCGCCTCCGCGCAAATCATGGAAAGCAACAAGGAAGACATCCAAAAGGCCCAGGCCGCCCAAGCCGCCGGCGACAAGAAAACCTGTATCGCCCTGTCCCAGCGCGTGTGGGAAGCCATCGACAAGTCCACCGGCACCGACAGCAAAGGCCAGTGACAGCCAAAGCATGACAGACGGTCGACTCTGGCCACGTTTTGCCGTACACTGAGCGTCCTGCCCGCTAGCGCGGACAGGCAAGAGCAGAAAGCGGGGCCGATTAGGATTCGACGCCGGTAACGAAACTCTAGGTGCATGCCGAGTGGGTAACAGAACTCGTAAATCCACTGTTGCAAACTTTATAATTGCCAATGATGACAATTACGGGGAATTCGCTCTCGCCGCGTAAGCGGTGTTAGCTTTCCCTTCTGGTAGCTTCGGCTCCAGCAATCGTTAGAGGATGTCTGTAAACTCGAAGCGATTGTCATATAGAACAGAATCGTCGCCTAGTACGTTGTGGACGAAGCGCCTAAAACTTACACAACTCGCCTGAAGCACCCTGCCCGTCGGGCGGCCGAGGGTTAACTTAGTAGACACGGCTAAGCATGTAGAACCGACAGCAGAGTACTGGCGGACGGGGGTTCAAATCCCCCCGGCTCCACCAAACAAAGCGTCACGAAAAAGGCACCTCTAGCAGGTGCCTTTTTTTGTTTCCGGGTGATTGTTTTCGCGCCCTTCATCCCGCCAGAGATCACTGCCCATGCTCCAAGAACGACTGGAATTGCTGAAGCTTCCCAAGCCTGCACGCGGGGCGATTGATGACCTGGTGCGGGCGTTGAATGCGGCGAGTACGCGGGAGGATCTTGAACGTGAGGCGGCGTTGCAGATCGACGTGATCGCCGAGCTGGCGAACGGCCGGAAGGTGCGCCCTGCGGATGTCGAGACGCTGTACATCATCTTCGATGATGCCGTGCAAGAGCGCTTGCAAGCGCTCCAGTAATAGACCCGCTCAGCACCATTCCCGTAGGAGCCGAGCTTGCTCGCGATAACTCCCGCCTGACCACCACGCATCCCCGCTACCAACCCTGTGGGAGCGGGCTCTGCCCGCGAAAAACCCACCGCGAACCGTAGCCGCTGCCGCAGGCTGCGCTGGCCTTCGGCTTCCTCACAAATCCTCAGCTAGGAGGCAATGCTCAGGCATTAGAACTGCAGAGCGAAAGCCGCTAACGCTTGCTTCCACCGCACCGCCGCACACCCCGAAACTAGCACCCGTTACATGTTGTTAGCCGCCAGAGCCCTGGAGATCTCCCACCAGACATATCGGTACCGGTAACGAAGCCACCGCACCCGCACGCTATCGCACCAACGCTTCCACCGGCTCAGCTCACGCGCTCTAAGCATCGTGGCAATATCCGCTTCAAGCTCTTCGCGATTGAAGCAGAGCCATACTCCGGGAAGCACGCTTTCCAGGTTGTAATGGCAGACGGGGGCGACCTCGGAGAATAGGACCTCTCTGACATAGGCAGGATCGAATGTCTGGAGCTGCTGGGCCATTGCGGAGTAGTCGACCTCGTTGTCGACAAAGGCGTCCGACAGGATCCACCACAGCTTTGTACGTTGCTGGTCGATCAATTGGGGGCCTTCCTCAAGGTGATCATACATTCCATCGGCAGTGAGGCCTCCTACACCATCCTAAAGATACTGCCCGCCAGCACAACGTTGAAACCTGTCGATCATGTTTCGATGATGGCGTGTAGGCGCCTCAGAGCCATTCCCTCAGCCCAACAGCCACCCCACCCGTAGCCGCTGCCGAAGGCTGCGCTGGCCAGTAGCCCCACCAAAAATCCCCAGCACACCCAACCTTGCGACAAACCCCATCCCCCGTTACCCTTCCTTCCGCCGCTGCCAAATCAGCGACCTGGGCGTAGGAACCCGGAACAAAACTAGGCGCGCACGTGCCAACCGTATCGACTGCAAGCGCTCACGCGCACCTGCAGCACGCTATGGCAGCTGTGCGTGGGCACGCTCGCGCGTGGCCGGTTGCCTAGAGTTCCGGTATTCCTACCCCACGTACAGCTGCCACCCAAAGCCCGTAGGAAGGCCTGTGGCAGCTCCATAACTCTGAGAGCTAGACCATGAATCATGATGTTCAGGAATTGACTGTCGAGCAGCTGCTTTTCGATATTGATGGGATATTGCGGGCTGCGAAGGCTACGGCTTATGAGAATGCTGATGAGCTGGTGGGGGATCGGCGGGATCATGCGTTTGCGGTGGTGCATTTGATTGAGGTGACGCGGGGGAAGGTGGAGGTGGCTTTGCAGGTGCAAAACACTGCAGACATCCAAAATCCTAATTAGCAGACCCACTTAATCATCAACCCAGCCATTCACAAGCAACACATGGCTGGCCGGGCCCATGGATACATTTGTAACTATCTCTTCGTCTTGTTTTCTTACAAAACAGTGCCAGCTCTCACGTTGAATAAAATCGCAGGGGGTTGATGCGCTCACGGACGCTGGATCCAACCGTGTAATTTGTACAAGAGTAGTTAGGATGACCAATGACGGGCCTGGCCTAATGCCAAGAGTGCCCCAGCGGGCACGGAGCAACGCACAAGAAAAAAGACCCCCTCCAGAGCCGAGATCAATCCCCGAGCCAATACGCCAAAATACGGAAAAACCTCTACCCCGTCCTCGGCCTGAAGGATGTGTTTTTGCAAAATCCTGTAACCTGCCTGACTCGGTCTTCAACTATGCCCAACCAGGCGTAATTACTACTGACTACATTACTAAGTATGGCGACATCGCCATTCTGGGCGGCCGCAACACCTCTGCAAATGGTGTCCTGCCGCTCAAAAAGATTTCCCGCGCCCCCATCCCACCAGGTCTGGGCTCCTTTGCACTAAGCGGAGCCTCTATTGCTTCAGTTGGGGCGTCCTGCGGGGGGCTTTGCATGGCTGGGCCCAGTGCTGCCGTGGCCGTCCAGACTGGCGCAGCAAGTACATCGACGCTAGCGGGTACGGCCACAGGAGGCGTCGTTGCGGGGGCCTTGGTTGGAGTGCTCGCTTTGCTATGGCCATCGAGCCTGGGTGACGCTTCCCTGTACTCAGAAAGCCAACTAAGGAATCTGACCAAAGCACGAACGCGGGTTCGGTTGCGTGTAGAAGAACAGCCCCACGGTTCACTCAAAGGCTACGGCTACTACACCGGCTTGAACCGGGATTGGGAAACGGTGGACGTGATTCAGTTCAAGCCCCAAGGCGCCCAGCAGGTCGCAGATTTTGGTGGTGGCGTTGAACTGCTATGGACGCCTGCGGTGAACCCCAACGACACGCTGGGTATTCCCGATTTAGAAGCAGCACCCAACGCGCCGCACATATGGGTTTTTCCGCCGAGTGAAGATTCCGATCGCATCATTGTGAACCCGTTGTACCCGCCGGAGTATAAGGACTTCATCCTGGTGTTCCCTGCTGACTCGGGGTTGAAGCCGCTGTACGTTGTCCTAAGCGTCCGTGATGAGCCTGGCGTTGTAACCGGCCAAGGGCAGCCCGTAACCGGTACGTGGCTTGCCGACGCGGGCCGCGGATTAGGCGCTCCCCTGCCCTCAGCTATCGTGGATACACTTAGGGGGCAGCGTTTTACCAGTTTCGATGCGTTCCGCAAGGCGTTCTGGATCGCGGTGGCACAGAATGAGGAACTGAAGCAGCAGTTTGGCTCTCGGAATCTCGCAAGCATGCTCAAAGGCTTAGCTGCAGCGGCGCCGAAAGCAGAGCATGTTGGAAAAAGAATAGCCTACGAGCTTCACCACGTAGAGTTCATCAAAGATGGCGGAAGTGTTTATGATGCCGACAACCTTCGAGCCGTGACACCCAAGCGCCACATCAACATACACCGAGGCAGTGACCAATGACCTTAAAAAGCAACATTTCCGATTACACTGAACTGGAATTCATTGAGCTTATTTCAGCCATCGACAATGCAACCTCCGAAGAAGCACGCGGCGAACTTGTTGAGCACTTCAATACTTTAGTCCCCCACCCAGCAGGCAGCGACTTATTATTTTACCCAGAAGAAGGCGCTGATGACTCAGCTGAAGGCGTCACTAAGGTAGTACGAGAATGGTTAGCAAGCCATGGGTTGCCGGGTTTCAAACAGCTATAAACCGAGCAGCCTCACAACTAAAACCCTGTAGCCATTGGTACTCCGAAAATGAAAAAACACTTCTCTGACATTACAGAGACCGAATTCAAAGCCTTGATAAAAGAAATCAATATTGCAAATGACAGTGCATCTGACGCCATTCTCAATTGCTTGCTAGAAGAGTTTGAAAGGATTACTCAGCATCCAGCAGGGGCTGACTTATTCTATTACCCGAAGCAAGGAGCAGATCAATCCGATGAAGGGATAGCAAGGGCGGTCATTGAATGGCGAGCGGTTCATGGTTTGCCAGGGCTAAAGGAGCATTGAGGCATTGCACGACAGGACGCATGCTCAGTGAGAGTGGTCGCGAGCCGCACATTAATATTCGAACACCGGATAATGATCAAATTTCTAGCTCGAGCATCTTACGCTTTGCTGTAAGCATTTACGTAGGGGCGTCGAGATTGGGCAAGCACATACTCCCCGGCCTGCAAGGCGGTTGACTAAAAACCAGATCAGCAGAATTATAGTTTAAAACCCACCAAAATACATGCAAGGACACCAATGGACAAGGCAAACAAACTAATTATCGGATCTATTTCTGGATGGGCTGTTCTAATTCTCAGCGGAGTATGGAGCTTCACACAATTCGTCACACCTAAGCTGAATGAGGGTGCCCGGCTTGATGCTGAGAACGCTTACCTCAAGGAGCAGCTTATTCAAATGAAGGAAGATAAAGGCTCATTGCAGAAAACACTGGATGCATTGACAATTTCAAGCGTAGCGAGCGCCAGCCAGGTTGCTAGAAATCAAGACAAATTGGATCAATGTAACGCTCAACTACACGAAGCCAAAGACCAGCTCTCAGTTGTTTCCAGCTTAAACTCGAAGCTCACTGTCGCTGCGGAGAGCACTCAGCGATGCGCCCCGTATCGCAAGGAAATTGATAACCTACAACAAGAAATGGCGGGCAGAACGTTTGAGACTCTTGGTAATCCGCCGGAAGCTGAGCGCAAAGCTGAGTTGAAAGCCTTGATTGCGCAGCATCAGCAGACGTTGCAGACATGCCTGTCTGCCGGTAGGTAGCTACGTCAATGCGGGCCTCCGAGTGTTCGTGCGGTGGTCAGTAGTGGTCTAATAAAACCGGACACCCATTTAGGCGAGAATGTTCGCCATAGAGGGGTGTCCGATGACCAAGCAACGCCGTACCTTTACCCCTGAGTTCAAGCGCGAGGCGGCGTGCCTGGTGCTCGACCAAGGCTACAGCCATACCGAAGCAGCCCGTTCGCTCGGGCTGGTTGAGTCGGCTATGCGTCGTTGGGTGAGCTAGCTCCAGCAGAACGTGGCGGTGTTACTCCGACCAGCAAAGCCCTGACGCCTGAGCAGCAAAAAATCCAGGAACTCGAAGCCCGTATCAATCGGCTAGAACGGAAAAAATCGATCTTAAAAAAGGCCACCGCGCTCTTGATGGCCGAGGAACACAAGCGTTCGCGTTAATCGATCAACTGCGGGCTCACGAGCCTGTTGATCTGTTGTGCTCGGTATTTGATGTCACCCGAGCTTGCTACTACGCGTACTGCCGGAAACGTCGGTATCCGGATGCCGAACGAGTAGTCTTGCGTAGTCGCATGAACGAGTTGTTTACGCAAAGCCAAAGCGCTGCGGGCAGCCGGAGTATCATGCTGATGATGAAAGAGGACGGCATGCAGATCGGGCGATTCAAGGTACGTGGGTTGATGCGCGATCTGAACTTGATCAGCAAACAGCCGGGCTCCCATGCCTACAAAAAGGCTACCGTGGAGCGGCCTGATATCCCGAACTTGCTTGATCGCGGGTTCAGCGTGGCATCCCCGAACAAGGTCTGGTGCGGTGACATTACGTACGTCTGGGCTGGAGGCCAATGGCACTATCTGGCGGCTGTCATCGACCTTTGTGCCCGCCGTGTTGTAGGTTGGGCGTTCTCAGCCAAGCCTGATGCCGACCTGGTGATCAGGGTATTGGATATGGCCTATGAGCAGCGTGGCCGGCCTCAGAATGTGCTGTTTCACAGCGACCAGGGCAGCCAATATGGCAGCCGGAATTTCCGCCAGAGACTTTGGAGATACCGCTTCACGCAGAGCATGAGTCGGCGCGGCAATTGCCACGACAACGCGCCGATTGAGCGGCTGTTTCGCAGCCTGAAGACTGAAGGGATACCGACGGTGGGCTACATGAGCGCTGTGCTGGCACAGCAAGATATCAGTCGGTTTTTGATGGAGCGGTACAACTGGCGGCGACCGCATCAATTCAACGAAGGGCTACCGCCTGCGGTCGCAGAGGAAAAACTCAATTCAGTGTCTGGGATCCGTTGACCACTACATGTCCTTCTCACCAGACGATGTGGAGGCAATTTTTTCTGGATTTATCTACTAAGGCGTAGTCCCAAATGACCGGACCAAAGCGTATCCGTATTGGTTCTGGATGCCCCTGGTAGGCTATTTCACAGGCGCCCGCACTAACGAGATAGCACAACTTGATACGAGCGACATCAAGGAGGTATTTGGCTATCCATGCTTCGACTACTGTGCTGCCGACCCGAAGATCCCCGAAGCAAAGCGGATCAAGACCGACGAGGCCCGGCAAGTGCCGATTCATCCTCGCCTGATTGAGCTTGGCTTCCTTGAGTATGTGGACAGTCAGCGACGAGAGAAACAGAAGAAACTGTTTGGCGATGGCCTCACATACCTTCACTCGCGGAGTGGTGCTACAGAGCACAATAAGGAAGGCTGGGCCAAAGCTGCTGGCAAACTTTTCAATGAGCAACCCAAAGGGTATTTAGTCGCCATTAGCGTCCATGATCCTCACGATGGAAAAAACCTCTACTCATTTAGACATACGCTGGAAAGCACCCTATGTAATGCCAAGCGGGACGGAAAACGACTCGATCAGTCGGTAATCTCATGCCACTGAAACGATCGCTGAAAAGCACTATGACGGCGGTGCCACGGTAGAGCAAATGCTTGCAGCGCTAATGCTCCTCCCAACTCCCCCTCAATGAAAAACATTACAAGCTACAAAATAATTCTTGAAGAACGTTTTGGCAGCACTCTAGTTAAAAGCATACTCACGCACAGAAAATGATACAACCGCTCATTCAAATGACGACAACTCTTATCAACCAATAAATCAGGGGCTATAAAAAGCCCCCCCGATTTTAAGTTACGACCTTTCCTCCTGCTGCTTTATAATTCGCTCTGCGTGTCGTTCATATGAGCCTGCAAGCTCCCGAAGTGATGCGGCAAATCGAGGATACCCTGCATCTTCAACAGCATTTGCCTTCTTGCGCCAATTGTTAGCCAACTCTCTCTCTGGACTACCAGTTGGATTAACCCAATGAGCTCCTCTGGAATTAAAAACCTCCGTACAAAACCCACTTCTGATCGACTCTCCATCCCGAGAGTTCAAAACTCTAGCAACACTCTCTGATATCCAAAGCCCATTGGGGTCGGCAGGACAGTAAAACAAAACTTCACCAAGCTTCACCATTGCCACATCAAGATGGCCCGACTCAACACATTGTTCTTTAACACTACTAAACCAGCTATCAAACTCCGCAGTAGAGAAGCTATTATCGGCGTGCAAACCTGGAGGCCATTCCCACTCGTTTAGAAGGCGCCACGCATTAGTGGCAATGGCTTTCGCCTGCTCCGTCAGCTCCTCGACATCATCGCTCTGATCTTTTTTAGACCTAAATATAAGGCGAATTAACTCACAGAAAAAATTCGGTTGGGTAGCTAATTTTTCCTGAAGCAGCTTTGGTTTTGCTTCACTATAAGCACCAAGCATTGGCAGGTAAGCCCACTCAACACGAAACAGATCATCAGGGTCTGTTGCAGGATCACTCTGCAATGCTTTGATAAGCTCTGCCACATTGTATGAATCCATGCCACTTGATGAGTCTTCCTTGACTGCACTAATGAGAGCTGCGGCAGTTCGTTTACTATCAAATGGAAGCTGCTTGTGAAACCTGGCACTAAGACACTCTATAGCTTGTTGAGGGCGAGACACTCTTAACAAATTATCAACAGCGACTAACAAATCGCTTTCAGTTGGATAAGGATTTACGGGCACAGCCTGCCAATATTTATCTTTTTCCACCCCTAGCCATTGATCTACTAGAATCCAAGTCGTCAACTCAAAGGGCAAATACATTAGAAACTGGCAAGATTGTTCAGCAGTCCAGTCTTGACGGTCGAGACCCTCAATCCAGACGTCCTTACCTAAAAAATTTCTACTCCAAATGTAGGACCCAATAAATTTTTTATAGTTATCATTTTCGGTCATTAGAAAATCCGGAAGCAGTTCCGCATCAACTTCAGCACCAGCGGCAACACCTAAGGCCCATCCAACCAAGGTAGGAGCCTCAATAGAGTCTAAAAATCTCACAACTCCTTCAACGCCATGCTCATCAAGTATTTCTTTTACTGCTTGCTTTCTTCGCTCCTCAAGCTTTTTCCGCTGCCCCTCCCAATCACCTTTTTCTTCATAAAGATCGAAGTCTCTTGCACTAAAAAGTCGACGATACAACACATCCTTACTAATTGGAGCAAGGTAGCCAGCAACCTCATCGATTTTGCATACAACCTCTTCGTCCAAAGACCATTCCGCATCAGAGAAACGGCGGTGCTTTGCCACAAATTCAGTCAATGTACTCCAGATTGTCAGACGCTCAGATTCTGAAAGTCCCCGCACAGCATCTGAGGAGAGGTGAGCTAAAAAACGATCGAAAGACGACTGTGGCAGATTATCTAAATTTTTCACTAGTTCCTTGAGTCGTTCCAAATCACCGAAGGACATCTCGACCGCTATTTCTGCATACGCCGCAACTTGATCTCGATATTCTTGATTAGAAACTTTTGGTTCCCAACCTTCTGGAACCACTTCGAGCCATCTAGGCTTGTATGTGCCAGTTGACGTCTGATGTTGATTTGGCAACAAGCTTTTCAACACATTCCATGCAATATCTGGAAACTCTGCTTTTACCGCCCGGACTGAAACGATTCGCTTTTCAGCACCAGCCATAGTTTGAGGAAACCAAGGTAAAATCATTGTCTTAAGGGTATTTACAGGTCTGTTACCGTGATTACCACCCGGGTCGATTGAGGCCAACTCAGCCAAGATTACAACCACGCGCATAAAATTCTCTTCGGACCATCCCAGAGCCTCCAAAGCCCAAAGAAGACCTGCCATGTAATTCCTACCACCAAACCCTTTTCTTCCTTCAGAGAACAATTTCACAAATGGAGTATGCGCACATTGCAAGGAGCTTTCTACGCAATTCAAAAACTCATTTGGGGCAGCCTCAGCAATATTTGGCAGCAAATCATTCAAACTACCCCACAGTCGCCAGTCCGCCTGCGCTAATAGCTCATGAACAACATTAACCGCAGTATTTTCTGGCTTGTGCTGAGAGCAGTTGGTGAGAGCTTTACCCTCGGCGCCCAAAAGCGCTAATGTTTCAGACATCCCCCGCCTTAAATCTGTCGAGTACCGCAGGGTCTTTCCAAACATGATTGCAGACGGGCGATCTTCAACATCCAACTCAAATTGAGGATCAATCTCTGAAAGAACTTCTATAAAGCTAATTCTTAGCTTTTCTAAATGGGTGTCAAAAACCCTGCCACCTACACTTTTCCAAAGCGCCTTCCGGTCCACAACCTCCCAGTGACCGTTGCGTATTTGCAAAGGGTTTTCCTGCTCTTGAACCAAGGATCTTAGATTGGCAATCCAGATATTAAAATCCATCGACTAACCCCCGTACCATCTCAAGATCACACTCATTACTCTCATTCCATCTGCCAAGCAGAGCTGCCACAGTCAATGAGACCAGTTGCTCTTGATCCTGTACGAGTGCAACAGCCTTTGGTGAACGCGGGACCGCCAATGACGGTGGTATCTCCTCAATTTTCCTCTGTCTGAATACCAACAGAAGATCTTCTGGCAAATTATCAACAAAGATAGTTCCAGCGTTCTGGTTGGCCGATTGGACTTCGCCTACAAGCCTCGCCCAAGTAGATTCAACGTTATCAGTTGAGTACAGCCCTATTAGAGAGTGAAGTAGCGCAAGAGTAACTCCTGCCTTAATATCAAGATCATAACCCAGCAAATGAAAACGGCGAAGAAACTCAAAAATCTCTTCCTGCGTTAAATCCACATCGTTATTAGCCGCCTTCAAATGCAACTTAAATGCTTGCAGCTTTGCTCTCTTCGCAGCACTACTAAAATGCGCCAACTCGACCTTTTCAAAAAACTCTTTAGAATTTTCTGCATGCCTCGCCCAGTCTAGGATTGTCCGAACATCCCCAGTATCCGTAGCACTCAGCGGACCTGTAATAAGGGCTATAACATCGCTGCGCTTATTGAAAAGCTCTTCATTATTGAAGTCACTCCATGCTGACTGAATCACCTCACCAAATACCGCATCACCATCTGTTATCGTGATGAAGTGTTTTACCTGACCAAGTAATTTATGTCCGTCTGCACCATCGACCCCTTGTGTAAAAACGATCAAATCGTCGGTACTGTACCCAGAAAATTTCCCCTGGAGCTTAATTTTGCTGATTGGTCTGCAAGGTAAACATGGCGCGTACCCCCCAGTCAGCATCAAAGCCACAAAGGATGCCTGTACGTGCGACTCAAAATAGCCTCCGCCACCTCCAGTCGAGAACGGGTTACTAAGCTTCTTACCTTTGCTAGTCATACCCACCTCAAATTCAGGAGAGGCATGCACCTAACAGTACACAATCTAATTTCCTTAGAAACAGGCATAAAGCCTCCACTGGACGGTCCCTTTAACGCCACCTTATCAGGCACTGCTGTCCGATCACAAAATATGCCTAGAGGAATCATCAAACGACCGAGTACTTCAGACTGTTTCACCTAGCCTCACAGCCCAACGCACAGGCGATGAGTATTAGACTGGATCACGACACCGCTGAAGCAGCTCTGTGCGCTCCGAGAGGCCCGGCCGACTACCTTGCTGACATAATCAGGCGCACGCTCAAAAAGCTCGGGATTGAAACTGAGATGGCTTTCAATCTGGAGTTCATCCACGGCGCCAGCAAAGAGAACCACAGTCTCGACATTCATGGAGTCTTACGCATCCCTCATGAGCGCATTCCGGAGATCGAAGAGGCCCTCAGGATCGCGCTGGCGCTAGGTTACAGAGTTCGCTGGAACAACGTGGCGATTTTGCTTGAGCCACTCCAAACCGCTCGTGGGCCTCTTACTGTGTGAAAGAGTACGACATCACTTCGATGATGCTGGAGGCACAGTCCGGCAAAAAATGGAGCCCTAGCTTCTCAACCCGACGACTGACTCAGTGTGCAAAATTTTTTACGAAAACACCGGGGGGATTGACCGAATCAGAGCAGATTGCGTCCTACGTGAGAACGGCGTTATCCCCATCGAATAGCCGCCTTTCGGCTGTGAGGGTAGCATGAGGCAAAGGGAACCCGTTTCAGGCCTGTCTTGGCGATAGAACAGTACTGTAAGGGCTTCCCGTAGGTTGGGTGGACTGGATTAGATTAAGGAAAGCAATGCCAACATCAGCGGAACATCAGTTTATAGCGGAAGAGCTTGGCTCCGTCCTTGAGCAGTACTCAAGGACCCGGTTGCTTGGGGTGTTGGAAGCTGATCGAAAAAAACACGATTATGCCTGCGTGCTGGAACGAGACTGCGAACGACCATTGGTGGCGCAAGTACTCTGGTCCCACACCGAGGGGGTTCACAAAGACCTGATGGCGCTGTTGCATGATCGAGAGGCGACACTCAAAGTGTACCTCGTAAAAGACACTACAAAGCACCGTCTGAAGATTGATGAGGTCATTTCCGATTATCGGAATAACGATGCGACAAAAGGACTTCTTCAGGGACTGAAGCTCATTTTCCTACCGTCAGAGTTTGACGCTGACCGACCTGCCGAGCAGCAGTTGATGTCGAACTTTATCTCGCGCACCCTGTGCAGAGATCTCCTGTTTTCCACGGTTTTCGGACGTTTGACCCCGTTCGACGTCAGATTGTTTTCGAATCATGGTGGCCCGTTGGGGTTGAAATACACCGTGTTGGCGGAAATTAGTCAGAATGGGTTAACTCATAACCCAACCTTTAAAAAAAATATTGGCTACGCAAGCAACTCTCCTCTACGGGAAGCCACAACAATGTTGTCATCGTTAGGGTTGGTGCGAAGCGTAGACAGAATGAACGTCTACCTGCCGACGCTGAAGGGGCGTATGTTCTTGGACTTGACCCGGCACCTACTCTACGAAGACTCACATCCTGAGCACGCACTCGGAGAACTGGGGATGGTTAAAGATATCCTGTTTGGCAACCCAGGTGCAGCGGGATTTGATTACCGACAGGAAATGGTAAGTTCTGCCAACCACTGCAAATCCCAATTTGGTCGTGATCTATTGGAAGGGGTTTCAGATTCGGAGCCAACCTTCCACTCCCGCTATGAGTGGAAAGACCTCTACGATAAGTTGAATGCGCTTTCGGACAGGAAGTTCGAAAAGGATCTGTTTATTGATCCGGACTGTTGTTTTAACGTGCCTTAGGTCGGCTACGCGATGCCCGATGGTGCGGCCTTTGCATGTGATCGCTGGAGCGATTCTGTTTGACGATAAGGATTCGGCGTCATCCATTGAGGTGTGGCATCTGATAGCTGGCGCACGAAAATTTGGCCTTAGCGGCGTCTACGGAACCATGATCGACTTAGGCGGGTGATTCCAGATTCAAATCCCTCGCAGCCCTAAACGGACAAGTGTCGCAGAACTCATCTCAGGAGCTCATGACGAGCTGGATCAGACCTTTTGATACCGATTTAACGGACGGTGGCTCAACTGCCTTTTTTGAGCATTTTCGTATGCAACCCACCTTGTGGATTAGGAGCGGAAATCGTAAGGCCAATGCTCTGCCATTCATCAGCTCCACCAGGGTGTGACACTGTCGATGCAGGCGCGAGGGTTAGGGCAAGGAATCAGAGGGCATGAACGAAGCCGTTGTGTAAGGTTTCCAATCCCCCCGGCTCCACCAAACAAAGCGTCACGAAAAAGGCACCTCTAGCGGGTGCCTTTTTTTGTTTCTGGGCGGTTGTTTTCGCGCCCTTCATCCCGCCAGAGATCACCGCCCATGCTCCAAGAACGACTGGAATTGCTGAAGCTTCCCAAGCCTACACGCGGGGCGATTGAAGACCTGGTGCAGGCGTTGAATGCGGCTAGTACGCGGGAAGATCTCGAGCGTGAGGCGGCGCTGCAGATCGAAGTGATCGCCGAGCTGGCGAGTGGGCGGAAGGTGCGGCCTGCTGATGTCGAAACCCTGTACATCATCTTCGATGATGCCGTGGAAGAGCGGTTGCAAGCGCTTCAGTAATAAGCCGTCCGTGGGAGCGGGCTCTGTCGAGAACCGTAGCCGGTGCCGAAGGCTGCGCTGGCCCTTCCCGCCCCCCCCCAAAAAAAAGGCCCTAGCTCGCGCAACCGCCAGCGCCCTTGACCTTTCGGACCAGACATAACGGCAAACGAGGCAATGCTTTGCTGTTGCCCGGATCGACACAGGAACAGCTTACGAGTCGATCGGGGCCTCGGCCACACCCATGAGTTCCCCCGGCTCGAACCCATGGGCATTCAGGTGCCACGCAAAATATTTCCGATGCCTATAGCTCCAGCCTGCCATTTTTTTATTGAGCACACTATCGACGTAACCGGCCGTAGCCTTGGTCATTTCACGCGAAGGGTGCTTGACCACAACCCCTTCTCTGACCGATAGGTAGCCGTGTTCAAACAGCGGATCACAGCCGAGGCGACACATCGCGACAGCAATATTCTCGATGTCCAGCTTCTCTTCAGTTTTGCACACTGAACGCTTCTTGATATGTGCGGCCACCAGTAGATGGCGGGGATACTCGTTTAGACAGATACAGCAACGGCCAGTAGGCAATCCTTGGAAAAGGTGTCGAACGATATACTTATGCTCCAACCGGGTGGGCCTGCTACCCGTCCCATCGGTAATCTGGTTTTTAATGTCCTGCTGGGCCTCTGTCAGCGTGACATCGCTAACCGCATAGTCGTAGTCAAGGCTTGGAAAGCGCTCCAGAATAGCTTCGCTTTGCTCAGCTCCGTACCGATAGAAAGATCGATCCTGCCAATGCTGGATGTGTGTCTGGATGGCTTTGAACTGAATGGCCTGATGGCGAACATCCGTCAAAAAATAGATATTTTCCCAAGTAGTTTTCTCTATTGGGTCCGCCCAACCCCAAAGTCTCAACGCAAGTTCGCGATTGTGGGTGCGATGAGTAAAGCATGCACTTACGGTAATGATGGTCTTGGTATTGAAAATGACGGTGTCACCAGGCTCCATGGCAAGCCAGGCGTCGCGGGTTCGAGGGGAGGCGAGCCCCCAGATGAACAACCTGCCGTCGGGATAAGCAGCTTGAAGCTCAGCTCGAAGCTCTGGCTCAAGCAAGTCCGCCACTTCGCTGAACTGCACCGGATTGAGAATTGTCGTCTGCAGATTTTTACGCGCAACGTCCTGAGAACAAGGCTGGTAGACCACACGCGCCGTCATTTGCGCCTCCGAGAAGACTTGACGGCATTGCCCTTGGCTTCATCAACAGGGTACTTCTCACCATTCAACCGCAGCTTGGCTTGCGCAACAGCGCCTAGGTCGACATTGAGGCGATCCGCAAGACGCACGAGGTAGAGCAGCACATCGGCCATCTCTTCCTCGATGGCTTGCAGCGCCTCGCTCGACAGGCCGTCTCGTTCGCTTTGCTCTGGCGTCAGCCATTGGAAGCGCTCGACAAGCTCGCCGGCTTCTCCAGAAAGTGCCATTGCCAGGTTTTTGGGGGTGTGGAACTGATCCCAGTCACGTTCGGACGCGAAGGTGGCCAGTTCCGTCTGCAGGAGTTTCAAGACGTCCATGAGGGGGTAGTGAGTGCTTTTGCCGTAGGAGTCTGGACGTTATCTTGTAGGAATTTTCCTGTCTAGGTTGATCCCACCGATTACGTCGCAACGCTAGACATGGACGCGGTCACAGCTACCAACGTTGAACCCATCCCCTCAGGTGATTAGCATGTGCCATCACTCAAGGAAGCCTCCCCATGGCAAGACGCCTGGCACGACCCAACGCTGAGTCCTACCTGATCAACGCGGCTGCGGTGGCGGTCATCGCCATTGCCTTCCATTTCGCCCGGCTCGCGGTGCTGGAGTATGTTGCCACCCAGCAGATCAAACAGATCGAGGCCACGCTGCAGCAGGCTCAAGCTCAGCAGCAGCGCCAGTTGATGCTGGCGCAGCAAAAGAAGGCGGCGGACGCGCAGGCCGCGCGGTTGGCGAGGCAGCAGTATGAGGAGCAGGCGCAGCGCCAGGCTATCGAGGATCGGGCCAAGAACGTTGCCTGGGACCGCTATTACCATGACCCCGAAGGGTGTGATAACTGGCGGACGGATGCGCAGATGGTGAAGTGCCTGACGTACAAGACCAACGAGAAGAATGAGTTTGATCGACGCTGGGCTGCGGGGGAGTTTCGGGGGGCTAGCCTCAGCCGTTTGGGGCAGTGAGGTGAGGCTGCGCTGGGGGCTTTGCTTTGCTTGGGTTTGTTGGCGTAGGCAAGGCCCAGCGCAGCCTTCGGCAGCGGCTACGCGGTGTGGCAGCCTGGGCTACCGTGCCTTGGGCAACCCCGCAATAGCCGCCTCCACCAACGCCCGCGCTATTTCACTCACGTGCTCCACGTTTCGCGCCAACGCGCGCCATTCCTCTGGGCAGTTTTCCACCAGTTCGGTGGCGCCGGCACTGGCGCTGCGCAGGTAGGCGCTGGCTTGTACCAGGACTTCTTCGAGTGGCATGCCTTCGCGTACGGCGAAGATGGGCATGTCGCCTACGCAGGGGCCGAAGGCGTGGTGGGCGGTGACGTGGGGGCTCAGGGGGACGGGGTGGGTGTAGGGGGAGATGCCTTCGGCGGCGGAGGTTTCGGGTGGCGCGGGTGGATCGGGGACCGGCTTGAACATGGTGTACCTCTGGCTGGTGCAACTGAAGCCGCCTCCTTCGCGACTAAACGAAGGGAGGCGACCGTACGCGGGTTAGTCGACCGGTAGCCAGGCACCCGGCGCGCCGAAGCGCCCCACGTACGATCACCATAAAACGTTGCTGGCAAACCTGCCGGCAACACTTCAGGAGGACGCTTTACGCGCCTGGCTCCGTTCCGAGCGACTAAACCCGACCGCTGATAAGCAGCGGCGACCGGAGAGTAGCCCCAGAAAAAAACCAGCGCAAGCGCCAATCATGAAAGCGAAACATGGAAACTTTTAGCAATCATTTCAAAGCCGTAAGGCGATTATCGCAGATCTTGTAGGATCTGTCCTACACCTTTCCACTGTCCCAAACAGATCAAGCTTTAGGCAACGCCACCAACTCAACCTGCGCCCCCCACGGCGTCTGGAAGTAGAACCAACGAATCCCATCCGGGTTGGTGATCGGCTCGTTGAGAATGGTCACGCCCCTGCCCTTCAACAGCGCCAGGCTGCCGTCGATGTCGTCGGTCTTGAGCGCAACGTGGCTGGCACCCGCATCATCACCATGGGGCTGCTGGCGGTTGATTTCGGTGCCGCGGTATTGGAACAGTTCAAGCTTGGCGCCGCCCTGCAGTTGCAGCATCACGAAGCGCTGCAGGTCGCTGGAAGCATGCCAGCGGAACTGCGCTTTCCACTGGTCCGGAATGCTGCCCGGCTGCATGTCGGAGATGACCTTGGCGCCCATCAGGTCGGTGAAGAAGCGCGTGGCGGCGTCGATGTCGGGCACGTTCATGCCGACGTGGTCGATGGTGGACACCGCCAGGATGGGCGGGGTGGCGGCTTGGGCGGCGGTGCCCAGCAGCAGGCTGAGGGTGAGTGCGGCGAGTTTTGGCAAACGCATGTGAAGCACCTCCTTTTGAGTGGGCGGGCGGCCTGTGCTGGGCCGCCCGGCGCGTGGGTCAGACCTGGGCTTGGCCGCCATCCACGAACAGTTCAATGCCGTTGACGAAGCTGGCGTCGTCGGAGGCCAGGAACAGCGCGGCGCTGGCGATTTCTTCGGCTTCGCCGACGCGGCCCATGGGGATGAGCGAGGCCAGGTAGTCGAGCAGGCCTTGCTGTTGCGCAGCGTCCGGGCCGGCCAGGTCGACCAGGCCGGGGGTGCGGGTGGCGCCGGGGCTGATGGTGTTGATGCGCACGTGGCGGTCTTTCAGGTCCAGTATCCAGTTGCGGGCGAAGGACCTTACGGCAGCCTTGGAGGCGGCGTAGACGCTGAAGGCGGCGGTGCCCGAGCTGCCGGCGGTGGAGCCGGTGAGGATCACCGAGGCGTTCTTGGCCAGCAGTGGCAGGGCCTTTTGTACGGTGAACAGTACGCCTTTGACGTTGCGGTCGAAGGTGTCGTCGTAGTGCTGTTCGGTGATTTCGCCCAGGGGCACCATGGAGCCGCCGCCGGCGTTGGCGAACAGCACGTCGAGGTGGCCGTGGGTGGCGCCGATCTGGGCATACAGGCTGTCCAGCTGGTCCAGGCGGGTGGAGTCGACTTGCACGCCGGTGGCGTTGCCGACTTCGGCCACGGCGGCGTCGAGTTCGGCCTGACGGCGGCCGGTGATGTAGACGTGGGCGCCTTCGGCGGCGAAGCGTTTGGCGGTGGCCAGGCCGATGCCAGTGGTGCCGCCGGTGACCAGTGCGATTTTGCCTTCAAGTTTGCGAGCCATGATGTTTCTCCAGGGTTGAATCGTTAGGTTGTGTTGCGGTGTGGGAGAAGCATATCGACGGCTGCTGCGTTTCAAAATAGAATCATCTGAAACTCATCATTGCAGATTTGAAATGAGCAAACTTCCCGATTTCGAAGGTCTGGCCATGTTCGCCAAGGTGGCGGAGGAAGGTTCGTTCGCGGCGGCGGCGCGGGTCATGAGTGTGTCGGTGCCCACGGTGTCGCGCGCGGTGGCGCGGCTGGAGGAGCGTTTGGGCGGGCGGCTGTTCAACCGTACGTCGCGGCAACTGTCGCTGACCGAGTTCGGCGCCAGCATGGCGGCCAAGGCGGGGGACATTTACCGCCAGGCTGAAGAGGTGGAAAGCGAGGCCCAGGAGTTGTCGGTGCAGCCGCGTGGGCAGGTGCGGCTGGCGGTGCCGATGTCGTTCGGGCTGCGCTGGGTGGCGCCGCTGATGCCGCAGTTGATGCGTCAGTACCCGGAGTTGTCGGTGGACCTGCACCTGTCGGATGCCGCGGTGGACCTGATTGCCGAGGGCTTCGATGCGGCGCTGCGCATTGCGGTGATGCCTGACTCGTCCCTGGTGGCGCGGCGCATTTGTGCGGTGACGCAGTATTTGGTGGCGTCGCCGGCCTACCTGGCGGCGCACGGCACGCCGCAGCACCCGCGCGAGCTGGCGAGCCGGGCCTGCCTGAGTTACGCCTACCGCGCGCGCAGCCAGGTGTGGCGCTTTACCCATGCAAGCGGCACTGAAGAAGACGTGGTGCCCAGCGGGCCGCTGCGGGTGACGAACTCGGACGCGTTGTTGCCGGCGTTGCTGGAAGGCCTGGCGATTGCCGAGTTGCCGGAGTTCATTGCCAGCGAGTACCTGGCGGATGGGCGCCTGGTGGCGCTGCTGCCGGAGTGGAGCATGGCCCGTGGCGGGCTGTATTTCGTAACGCCGTCGGCGCGCACGCGGCCGGTGAAGATCAAGGCGCTGTCGGATTTCTTTGCACAGCACCTGGCGGAACCGGTGTGGCGCTGGCCTAAAGGAAACGAACAAAAATGAAATGATGACTTTCTATAATTGCCGTTTTAACTAGAAGGCGGCTCCCTTACTGTGAGCGCACAGGCACACTGCAACGTGCCCACCTCAAGGGAGAACGCCACCATGAAAAACGCCGTCGAACTGCTTCAGTCGTATCTTGAATCCATTCAGTCACCCCAGGCCGCCGCTGCGCTGTTCGCCGACGATGGCGTGCTGGAGCTGCCGTACCTGCAGTCGCTGGGCATTCCCCACCATGTGCAGGGGCCGGAGGCGATCGCCGGGTTTATCGGGTCGTTGCTGGGCAAGGTGCCCGGGTTCAAATTTCACAATGTGCGGTTCTTGATCGACACGCCTGACCAGGCGTTTGCCGAGTACAGCGTGGAGGCCCTGGTGCCGGCGACTGGGCGGGTGTATCGCCAGCTGTATGCCGGACGGCTGGTGGCGCGCGATGGCAAGATTCAGTTGCTGCGCGAGTCGTTGGACACGATGGCGGCGGCGCAGGCCTTCGCGCCGGTGGAATAAGATGCCCCACCGGCAGCCCGGGTAACCGCAGCTGCCGGTACCGTTTGCGCAATTTCTATTACATGGTTTTACCCGGCTCTGGCACCATGCATCCCATGGAAACACCGTAACGCCCTCCAGCCTGAGCAAACACCATGAACCGTCGCAAGAAAATCAATCAAATCCTCAAAGCCAACGCCAAGAAGGCCAACGCCAAGCTGGCGCCCAAGAGCAAGCCGCAGTACATCAGCAAGGCGGACCGGGCGAAGCTGGCGTTGGAGGCTGAGCAGGTTGCGGGGGATGCCGCTGAAGTTTGAGCTGGCCTGCTCAGGTGCCCGACAACTTTTGTTTAAGCGATGCTAGCGTGCGCTTGAGCCGGCTGGGCGGCTGCGGGGGATAATCTTCGGGGTGCTCACGGCAACGGATGATCAAATCGACGATTTGGCCGATGGTCTCGATGACTTGCCATTCTTCGCGGGGGGCGTTCAGGGGGAATGCCTTCTGCACCTCCAGGACAAATACCGTCAGGTCATCGTCGATGATGTTGAAGTCGGTCAGGAAGCGGGTGTGCTCGTTGACCTTGTCGCGCGGGATGAAGCCGATGGTGCTGACGAAAATATCGATGACTGCGGTGACCAGCGCTTGCCTGGGGGTATCACTTTGCATTTTTGGCCTCGTATGCACACAGACCGATGCTGATTAAATCGAATACTGCCAGGCGATGATTTGCGAAGAAGGCGCCAGTTTCAGGCCGGTCCGCCGCAGCTCATCCACGCCCAATAAAACTGACATCGGCAGGTCTTTCTCATGCAGCATGCAACATCCTTTTAATTTTCTCCGTGGAGCCGCAGAGAGTAACACCCCCTGCTTTTGCGCATTCGCGTAGAAATTGTAACTGCTGATTTGAGTCGTACTCTGCACGTGGGGGTTACAGCAAGGGCCAGCGCAGCCTGGCGGCAGCGGCTACGCGTTGGTTACGCAGCCTCCATCTCCAGCAACCGCCCCACCAACACCTGCGCCGCTTCCATGGCATGTACCACGGCCAAGGCCAATCCTCCGGCGTTGAAGCCCGGGTTTTCCGTCAGATCGTAAGCGGCCGCCTCCCCCACCCGCAGCACTTCCGACAGATGCAGCAGCACCTCCTCGGCGCTGACGTCATCACGCACGCGGAAGAGAGATGCAGGGAGGGCTCGATTCGTTAAAGAGTCATTCATGGACATCTCCGTATTTCCTGAACCAACGTAAAGCGCCAACCACCCAAGCCTTCTCACAGAGTTGGGAGGCAGCGGCACGCAGGGTGAGAACCAGGGAAATACGGGAAACCCGGTCGGGCCGAGGCCCGCCCGCGTGCAGCTGCCATAGAGCGAGCATGCAGCGACAGAACAGCCAGCTGGATGGCTGGCTGCGTTCCGATTTTCCGACGGGTTCTCACACCCGACCGCTGGTTTTCAGCGGCAGGAGAAGGCTATCACCGGGGATTGCGGACGCCTGTCGGACGGTGCCTATGCTAGCGCACTACCGAGCCGGGATTGGTGTAGGGCATAACCACGAAGGATGTGGGAAATGTCTGCGAAGGCTTTGCCTGGCAGGGGATTTCGGCGGCAGCGCCTAGGTGCGCACCCAACACCGTCCCGTAGCAGCGGCCACCAGGCCGCGTCAGCAAGCACCGCGCATTTCCAGGAACACCCCATTGCCCCAGACGCAGCCTGCGGCAGCTGCTACGGGCGTCGTGCATCAGCACTGCGCTTCCATTTACCGTTTATCACCACCGCCCTTCGAACAATCGCCCCCCGCCCGCAGTCTTAACCAAGTAACCGGTGCCAACTGCTGCCACCGCCCACGGCACTGGATTCACAGGTGGCATCGTCTAGACGGAGCCCTGCGTGGGCTCGGGAGTGGTGATCATGCAAGCGTTGCGATTACTCACGCTGTCCGGCGTCATTCTGGCAGGCCTGGCCTGCGGCCCGGTGCAGGCGGCCTGCACTGAAGCGGTGGACCCTGCCGGGGTGCACCTGGAGCCGATGAACCAGAACGGCGTCGCGTATATGTCCGGCGGCATTGGCATCGATGAGTCGTGTGCCATCCAGAAAGAGCACGGCTACAGCCTGCAGCTGACGTTCTCCGCAGGGGCGGACAACAAGTATGAGTCAGGCATCAAGGTCAGCATTCAGAACGCCCAGGGCAAGCAGCTATTGAGCGTGGATGATGTGGGGCCGATGTTGCTGGTGCAGCTGCCCGCCGGGAAGTACCAGGTGGTGTCGCAGTTGGATGGCCATGAAATGCGCACCCCGGTCGACCTGAGTACAGGCAAGCATCAGGCAGTGAACGTGCACTGGAAAGCCATGTAGCCCCGTAGCAGCGGCCGCAGGCTGCGTCAGGCAGGCACCGCGTTTTACCGGTGTATGCGCGGCGCCAAGGACGCGGCCTGCGGCCGCTGCTACACCGGTTCGGCAGGCTTGCGGCGCAGGCCCTTCGGCGCCAGGGTCTCGCTCAACACAAAAAAGAGACCGACGCACCCTGCCATGGCCATGGCGCCTTTCGTTGTCATCGCCAAGGCCAGCATGCCCGGGCTAAACGCAGAAATTGCCAGCACAACGAAAGGGGCGATCGTCGTGCCGTTCAGAAATGCAAATACGCATTCATCCTTATGGATGCGCCACCCTTGCTGTCCCCACCGCAGCACTACGCTGCAGAGGCCGGTTACCACGCTCCAGGAATCCAGCGTCCAGTGTTCCAGCAACGTGGATACCGTAATGGACATCAACGTGCCGTTAGCTTGATGGCCGCAAACGCCGCTACTGCACCCCCAATGCAGGCCAAGGTCATGCCCATGCCCTGCGAAGTATCCACCCCAGCCCAGCCGGCTACTGCCAGGCCAACGATGCCGCCCGAAAACATCAGCCTTATCAAGCGCAAATTCATGATCACAGATTTCTCCATGGCCCATGGTTTCGCCTAAATGCGTTGGGCCTTGGAGAACTGTGCAACGAACCACCCGCAATTTCCAGCCAGCGAATCGCCCTGAAACACATTAGCGAGGAGGCTCAATTTCCGCCGGAAAAAATTCATTCAAACCCGTCGGAAATGCCCTGCTTCATTCCTGCTAAATGACCATCACCTCCACCGCCCGCCCCACTGGGCCGACCGGTGCCTGGGCCTGCCTGCTGGCCATCGGCCTGATCCACACGGGACTGATGTCGACACTACTCTACGGGGCGCTGCAGAAAACTCCGACAGCCCTGGTCGGCGCGCTGTCGTTTATCTACCCGGTGGTGGCGGTGCTGGTGGACCGGCTGGCGCTGGGCCACAGCCTGTCAGTGGGGCAATACGCTGGCGGGGTGTTGATTCTGGCGGCCGCAGCCGGCATGACCTTGCAGCCAAAGCAGCGGCGGTGACCAACCACCTGCCACCACCGCCTTGCTCAAGCCTTACTCTTCCTCTTCTTCCTCTTCCATGTTGTACCCGGCTTCATGGCGCAGGTAGCCTGCTGCCCCTCCGCGCGCGGTGCCCCATGGCTGTTCTATCACTTCCCCGCTGTCCCATTCCTGGTACAGATTTTCCCTGACCACTGCGCTATCCATAGCGGCCATACGTGAACGATCACTGTTTGAGCGGTCCATAACCACCTCCTTTGGTTGAAAGGAAAAGCCTAGCAAAAGGTCGGAAAAATGGTTTTCGACAAGGCTGCCGCATGTCGGAATGTCGGACAAAAACGCCAACCACCAGCACGAAAGTTCATCGAAGGTCGGCTTGTTGGCGGGGATGGCGCTCTGACATAATCCGCGCCCTGATTTGCGGCCCAGCGCTTGAAAACGCGCCCCTCCTGCTGCCGCAGACTGCGTAACGGACTACGTTGATGAGCTACTTTTCGATCGAATTCGGTCTCTGCTTCATTGTATTTTTCCTGCTGTATTGGTGCCTGAACTTCAGCCTGCGCGTGCAGAACCTGTTGTTGCTGACGGCCAGCTACGGGATTCTGGCCAGCTTCAACCTGAACTTCCTGTACATCCTGCTGGGCTATACCGCAGCGGTGTTCGGGCTGGGGCAGCTGAGCGCGCGCTACCCTGGCCGGCGGCTGACCTATGGGGCGATCCTGGCGCTGGTGCTGGGCTGTTTCTACTTCTTCAAGTACCAGGACTTCTTCGTCAGTGGCGCGCAGCAGGGCTTGCAGGCCATGGGCCTGGATGTGGCGCTGCCGCTGATGGAAGTGCTGCTGCCGGTGGGGATGTCGTTCTACATCTTCCACTCGGTCAGCTACCTGATGGGCATCAACCGCGGCACGCTGAAGCCGGCGACGCCGCTGGACCTGGCGCTGTACCTGGCGTTTTTCCCCAGCCTGATCGCCGGCCCGGTGAACCGCGCCGAGCACCTGCTGCCGCAGATCCGCCCCACGGCGCCGCGCGAGGTGCTGGAGCCGCAACGGGCCCTGGGCCTGGTGGCGCTGGCGGTGGTGAAGCTGTTCCTGTTCAGCACCTGGCTGGCGAACAACTGGGTGGACCCGGTGTTCGACACGCCCACCGGCTTCTCGCCGGAACAGATCCTGCTGGCCATCTACGGCTACTCGCTGCAGATCTACTTCAACTTCAGCGGCTACACCAACCTGGTCACCGGCATCGCCCTGCTGCTGGGCTTCCGCCTGCCGCGCAACTTCGACTACCCGTACCTGGCGCGCAACCTCAAGGAATTCTGGGACCGCTGGCACATCAGCCTGTCGAAGTTCATCCGCGACTTCGTCTACATCCCCCTGGGCGGCAACCGCCGCGGCTTCTGGCGCAGCAACCTGAACCTGTTCGCGGCCATGGTGATCTCCGGGCTATGGCACGGCGCCAGCGTCAACTTCCTGATCTGGGGCGCGCTGCACGGGCTGGGGCTGATCGTCTACAAACTGTACAGCCGCGCCTTCCCGGGTGAGCGCAGCTGGCCGGGCGCCGACCTGCTGGCGCGGCTGCTGACCTTCCACTACGTGGCGTTCGCCTGGATCTTTTTCCGCAGCGCCACCCTGGAAGACACCCAGGACATGCTGGCCGGCCTCACCCACCTGTCGTTCAGCGGCGTGGCCCAGGGGCCGTGGGGCGGCATCCTTGCCTGCCTGGCACTGGTGGCCGCCTACCCTTGGCTGGTGCGCAGCCTGCGCAAGGCGTTCGCCGCCAGCCAGCACATACCCTGGCTGGTGTACCCGGTGCCCTTGGGCGTGTTCATTTCCATGGTCATCTTTGCCTCACCGTCGGGCGTGCCGGGGTTCATCTATGCAAGCTTCTAACGTGGTGGCCCGCCAGTTCATCAAGGCGTTGCAGGTGGCCGCCGGGCTGGTGGTGGCAGCGGTGATTCTGCTGTGGCTGAACCAGACCTCCGTGCGCCTGTACTGCCAGCAGAAATACCACGCCGACTGCAGCGTGCCGGGCCTGGGCGACAACCTCGCGTGGAGCGCGGGCGCGCAATTGACCGAGGCCATGGACGACGCCCGCACGGCGTTTTTCGCACGCCTGGATGACACCCCGCCGCCGGCTCCGGTGGTGGTGGCCGAAGCGGAGCCGGTGCCTGAGCCAGTGCCCATGCCCGTAGTGGTACCGGCAGTAAAAACGCCGGAGCCGGTGAAGATCACGCCGCTGACCATCGCCAACCTCAGCACCAGCGACGAGGTGTTCTTCGTCGGCGACTCGCTGATGCAGGGCGTTGCGCCGCACATGGCCAACACCCTGCTCAAGCGCTACAAGATCAACAGCGTCAACCTCAGCAAGCAGAGCACCGGCCTTGCCTACCCGGGCTTCTTCAACTGGCCACTGACGGTGCAGCAGACCCTGCAGGCCAACGCCAATATCCGCCTGATCGTGGTGTTCCTGGGCCCCAACGACCCGTGGGACATGCCGGTGGCCAAGGGCAAGCCGTTCCTGCGTTTCCATAGCGCCGACTGGGAAGCGTCCTACCGCCAGCGGGTGGAAAGCATCTTCGAACTGGCCAAGGCCCACCACGTGCAGGTGATCTGGGTAGGCCCACCGAACATGCGCAAGGACAAGCTGTCCACTGCCATGGCCTACCTGCGCGACCTGTACAAGAGCGAGGCCGAGCACTACGGCCAGCTGTACCTGTCGGCCAACGACGTGCTGGGTTACCACGACGACGCGTTCTCGCCCTACCTGGAGAGCGCCGACGGCAAGAAGGTCAAGACCCGTGTCGATGACGGCATCCATTTCACCACCACTGGCCAGAAGCTGATCGCGGAGCGCGTGATGTCGCTGATCAATGTCCAGACCCATGACTTAACGGAGCGTTGAATGAACCGACTGCCTGGCCCCATGACGCTGCTGAGCGCCCTGCTGTTGAGCGGCTGCAGCCCGGTCTCGGCCGTCGCCACGCAAACCGCGCCAAGCCCCGCGAAAGTGGTGCGGGTGAACAAGGCCGCCGACGCCGAGCCTAACCTGCGGCTGCTGCAGAACAAGCTGAAGAACGCCCAGCGCCAGGCGGTCACCATCGTGCAGCTGGGCGACTCGCACACCGCCGCCGACCTGCTCACCGGCGAGCTGCGCACGCGCTTCCAGCAGGACTACGGCAACGGCGGCATCGGTTTTATCTCCGCCACGCCGGTGCCGGGCACCCGCTATGACCAGGTGCGCCTCACCGCGGCCAAGAGCCAGTGGGCGCTGACCTCGGCGCGCAACCAGCACAGCGACCGCTTCCCGCTGGGCGGCTACCTGTCGGTGCCGCAGACCGCCGGCGCCCACGTGCATCTGGAGCCCACGCCGCCCACTGACCTGCGCTACCGGGTCTCGACCCTGTACCAGGCCGGCAGTAACAACACATTGCAGGCGCGCGACGACTACACCCAAACAGCGCGCCCGCTACCGGCGACCAATGGCCAGTGGCGCTTCAGCCCGGCCATCGGCAACCTGGCGCTGCCGCTGGACCTGACCTTCGCCAGCAGCCAGAACCTGGCCGTGGGCGGCTGGAACGTGCTGGGCCAGAACAACAGCGGCGTGGTGTTCTCGACCCTGGGCATCAACGGCGCGCAGTTCAGCGTGGTGGACAAGTGGCAGCCCGGCTGGCTGGACACCTTGAAGGCGCTCAAGCCTGACCTGCTGATCATCGCCTACGGCACCAACGAAGCCTTCGACGACGACCTCGACCTGGGCCTGTACGAGAGCCAACAGAACCAGCGCATCCAGCAACTGCGCCAGGCGCTGCCGGGCACGGTGTTGCTGGTTGTCGGCGCGTCGGACTCGATCAAGAACAAGGGCGCCAGCGGCTGCCAGGCGCGCCTGCCGCGCAGCCTGCACGGGGTGATCGACACGCAGCGACGCGTGGCCAGCCAGAACCGCACGCTGTACTGGAGCTGGCAGGCGTTCATGGGCGGTGACTGCTCGATCAACAGCTGGCAGGCCCAGGACCTGGCGCGGCCGGACCTGGTGCACTTCACCAAGGAAGGCTACATCAAGGTGGCGGATGGGCTGTACGACTACCTAAAAGGCGTAATTCGCTAACGCAACCACCCCCGTAGCAGCGGCCAAAGGCCGCGTCCCCAAACGCCGCGCACTTCCAGACACCCCCCGCGTTTACCATGACGCGGCCTTCGGCCGCTGCTACGAAATCTATCCCGCCCATCTGCTCCCACACCACACGCCGCGCACTTCCAGACACCCCCGCGTTTACCGTGACGCGGCCTTCGGCCGCTGCTACGGGATCTATCCCGCCCATCTGCTCCTTCTTGTCCCCCCGCCTCCTGCGCTATGATTCTTGGAATGTCATCTTCTGGCATACCGAATACCTTTTGTCGCCCCGCCCTGCCCTCACCTTGCACAAAGGGGCTTGCACGCAGAATATTATGGTATACCATCATACAACAACACCAATCCCATCCATAAAATGGAGCAGGCCATGAGTTTCGAAATCCGCAAGATCGTCAGCTACACCGAGGAAACCCTCATCGAAGGCGGCAAGGCCACTGACAAGCCGGTAACCATGGTCGGCCTGGCCGTGGTGATCAAGAACCCCTGGGTGGGCAACGGTTTCGTCGAAGACCTGAAGCCGGTGATCAAGGCCAACTGTTCCGAGCTGGGCGCGTTGATGGTCGAGCGCCTGACCGCTGCCATCGGTGGCGCCGACAAGATCGAGGCCTACGGCAAGGCTGCCGTGGTGGGCGCCGACGGCGAGATTGAACACGCCTCCGCGGTAATCCACACCCTGCGCTTCGGCAACCACTACCGCGAAGCAGTGAAGGCCAAGAGCTACCTGAGCTTCACCAACAAGCGCGGCGGCCCGGGCACCTCCATCCAGATCCCGATGATGCACAAGGATGACGAAGGCCTGCGCTCGCACTACATCACCCTGGAAATGCAGATCGAAGACGCCCCGCGCGCCGACGAGATCGTGGTGGTGCTGGGCGCCGCCAACGGTGGCCGCCTGCACCCGCGCATCGGCAACCGCTACATCGACCTCGAAGAACTGGCCGCTGAAAAAAACAATTAAGGCTTGCAGGAGCGTTCCATGATTCGGCCTACCGCTGAAACTACCCCGGCCGGCACCAGTTACCTGGCGACCGGCCAAGGCCACCCGGTGATACTGATTCACGGCGTGGGCCTGAACAAAGAAATGTGGGGCGGGCAGATTGTCGGCCTGGCGCCGCATTACAGTGTCATCGCCTACGACATGCTGGGCCACGGCGCCAGCCCGCGCCCGGCCAGCGGTACGCCGTTGGGCGGCTATGCCGATCAATTGCTGGAACTGCTCGACCACCTGCAGATCCCCCAGGCCATCGTCATCGGCTTCTCGATGGGCGGCCTGGTGGCCCGCGCCTTTGCCCTGCACCACCCCACCCGCTTGTCGGGGCTGGTGGTGCTCAACAGCGTGTTCAACCGCAGCGCCGAACAGCGTGCCGGCGTGATCGCGCGCACCGCCCAGGCCGCCGAACACGGCCCGGACGCCAACGCCGAGGCGGCCCTGTCGCGCTGGTTCAGCCGCGAGTACCAGGCGGCCAACCCGGCGCAGATCGCCGCCATCCGCCAGACCCTGGCCAGCAATGACCCCCAAGGTTACCTCACCACCTACGAACTGTTCGCCACCCAGGACATGTACCGCGCCGACGACCTGGCCAATATCCAGGTGCCGACGCTGATCGCCACCGGCGAGCTGGACCCCGGCTCCACGCCGCTGATGGCCCGCCAACTAGCCGAGCGCATTCCCGGCGCGCAGGTTGCCGTGCTGGACGAACAACGGCATATGATGCCGGTAGAGTCGCCGCGCCTGGTGAACCAGGTGCTGCTGGACTTCCTCGCCCACGCGCTCGTTACCCAGAACCCAGCCAAGGGGATAGTTGCATGACGCTCGAACGTTTTCAGATGTGCATCGATGGCCAATGGGTCGATGCCCTGTCCGGCAAGACCTTCGACAGCCTCAACCCGGCCACCGCCCAAGCCTGGGCGCAGTTGCCCGACGCCGACGAAGCCGATGTGGAGCGCGCCGTGCAAGCGGCGCAAACAGCCTTTGAAAGCCCGGCCTGGCGCGGCCTGACCGCCACCGCGCGGGGCAAGCTGCTGCGCCGCCTGGGCGACCTGATTGCCGAGAACAAGGAACAGCTGGCGCAGCTGGAAAGTCGCGACAACGGCAAGCTGATCCGCGAGACCCGCGGCCAGGTGGGCTACCTGCCGGAGTTCTTCCACTACACCGCAGGCCTTGCCGACAAGCTGGAAGGCGGCACCCTGCCGCTGGACAAGCCCGACCTGTTCGCCTACACCGTGCACGAGCCCATGGGCGTGGTGGCCGGCATCATTCCGTGGAACAGCCCGCTGTACCTCACCGCCATCAAGCTGGCCCCGGCGCTGGCCGCCGGCAACACCATCGTGCTCAAGCCGTCGGAGCACGCCTCGGCGACCATCCTGCAGCTGGCGCGCCTGGCGCTGGAAGCCGGCATCCCGCCGGGCGTGGTCAACGTGGTCACCGGCTACGGCCCCAGCACCGGCGCGGCGCTGACCCGCCACCCGCTGGTGCGCAAAGTCGCCTTCACCGGTGGCGCCGCCACGGCCCGCCACGTGGTGCGCAGCAGCGCCGAGAACTTCGCCAAGCTGTCGCTGGAGCTGGGCGGCAAGTCGCCGAACATCATCTTCGCCGACGCCGACCTGGACAGCGCCATCAACGGCGCCGTAGCCGGCATCTATGCCGCTTCGGGCCAGAGCTGCGTGTCCGGCTCGCGCCTGCTGGTGCAGGACGAGATCTACGACGAATTCGTCGCCCGCCTGGTGGAACGTGCCCAGCGCATTCGCATCGGCAACCCGCAGGATGAAACCAGCGAGATGGGCCCCATGGCCACTGCGCAACAGCTGGCCGTGGTGGAAGGCCTGGTGGCCGCGGCCATCGCCGAAGGCGCCACCCTGCGCACCGGCGGCAAGCGCGCCGACACCGGCAGCGACGGCTGGTATTACGAGCCGACGTTGTTCGAGTGCGACAGCAACTCGATGAAGATCATGCAGGAAGAAGTCTTCGGCCCGGTGGCCTCGGTCATCCGCTTCAAGGACGAGGCCCAGGCGCTGGCCATCGCCAACGACTCGCAGTTCGGCCTGGCCGCCGGCATCTGGACCCGCGACCTGGGCCGCGCCCACCGTTTGGCCCGCGACGTGCGTTCGGGCATCATCTGGGTCAACACCTACCGCGCGGTGTCGGCCATGGCGCCCATCGGCGGCTTCAAGAACAGCGGCTACGGCCGCGAGAGCGGCATCGATTCGGTGCTGGCCTATACCGAGCTGAAAACGGTATGGATCAACCTCTCCCAGGCGCCCATGCCTGACCCCTTCGTGATGCGTTAAGAGACCCGCTGCCATGATCGAACCCGGCATCTACAAAGAAGTAATGGCGTCCTTCCCCTCCGGCGTCACGGTGGTCACCACCCTGGGCCCGGACGGCGGCATCGTCGGCATCACCGCCAGCGCCTTCAGCGCCCTGTCCATCGAGCCTGCGCTGGTGCTGTTCTGCCCCAACTACGCCTCCGACACCTACCCGGTGCTGCGCGACAGCAAGCGCTTCGCCATTCACCTGCTGTCGGCCGACCAGAAGGCCGAGGCCTACGCGTTCGCCGGCAAGGGCAAGGACAAGGCCGCCGGCATCGAGTGGCACCTGAGCGAGCTGGGTAACCCGCTGCTGGCCAAGGCCACGGCGATTATCGAGTGCGAGCTGTGGCGTGAATACGACGGCGGCGACCACGCCATCATCGTCGGCCAGGTGAAAAACCTGATCCTGCCCACCGAGCCGGTGACGCCGATGGTGTACCACAAGGGTAAATTGGGCGCCCTCCCCACCATCACCTGACTCTTGTGGCGATCGCACAACCCGTAGCCGCTGCCGCCAGGCTGCGCTGGCCCTCACGTTCACGCGAGATCTCCAGCGAGGCACCCGGCCAGCGCAGCCTAATGGCAGCGGCTACGTTGCGTGGCATTCGCATGGTAAACTCGCCCATGATTTTCGGCCCTTGTCCGGCCCGCATTCCGGCCCTGAGGTACCCCCACAACTAATCAGAGCGGACCCGATGAAACGCCTGCCCCTCGACGACAGCTTCAAGGTCAATCGCAACCCGGTCACCCTGCGCGAAATCGTGCTGGATAAACTGCGCAGCGCCATCATGAATTTCCAGCTGCTGCCCGGCGACCGCCTGGTGGAGCGCGACCTGTGCGAACGCCTGGGCGTGAGCCGCACCTCGGTGCGTGAAGCCCTGCGCCACCTGGAATCCGAAGGCCTGGTGGAGTTCGCCGACGCCAAGGGCCCGCGCGTGGCCATCATCACCCTGGAAGACGCCCGCGACATCTACGAGCTGCGCTGCGTGCTCGAAGGCCTTATCGTGCAGCTGTTCACCCTGAACGCCAAGGCCAAGGACATCCGCGCCCTGGAAAAAGCCCTGGACGAGAACCGCAAGGCCCTCAACGAAGGCGAGCTGACCCAGGTGCTGGACTCGGTGCAAGGCTTCTACGACGTGCTGCTGGAAGGCTCGGGCAACCACATCGCCGCCACCCAGCTGCGCCAGTTGCAGGCGCGTATCAGCTACCTGCGTGCCACCTCGGTGTCCCAGGAAAACCGCCGCGGCGCATCCAATGAAGAGATGGAGCGCATCGTCGCCGCCATCAAGAGCGGCGACCCGCTGGCCGCCCACCAGGCTTCGGTGGACCACGTGCGCGCCGCCGCCAAGGTGGCCCTGGACTACCTGCGCCTGAAGCAGAACGACACCAGCAAGCTGCGTGACATCGCCACCCCCATCGTCCAGAAAGAACCCCGCATAGGGAGTTGATCATGCCCAGCCCGCGCTTCTGCCCGCAATGCGGCGCCGCCAGCCTGGCCAACCAGGTGCCCGCCGGCGACACCCATGAACGGCTGATGTGCACGGGCTGCGGCTACATCCACTACATCAACCCCAAGATCATCGCCGGCTGCATCATCGAGCAGGACGGCAAGTACCTGCTGTGCCAGCGCGCCATCCCGCCGCGCCCCGGCACCTGGACCCTGCCCGCAGGCTTCATGGAGGCCGGCGAGACCACCGAGCAGGCAGCCGTGCGCGAGGTGTGGGAAGAGACCGGCGTGCGCGCCGACATCGTCTCGCCCTACTCCATCTTCAGCGTGCCGCGCATCAGCGAGGTGTACATCATCTTCCGCGCCATCGCCGTAGAGATCACCGGCGCCTTCGGCCCGGAAACCCTCGACTACCGCTTCTTCGCCCCGGACGAAATCCCCTGGGACGCCATCTACTATCCGGCCATCCGGCAGATCCTCGAACGCTATATCGAGGAACGCCAGGCTGGGGTCTACGGCATCTACATGGGCAACGACGACAGCGGCAAGATCCACTTCATCCGCTGACTACACCGCGTCGTCGTCCCCCAGCGGGTACCCCTCGACTATGATGATTTCAGCCGTGGCCACCCCTTGGCGGTGGGCCTTGGCCTGCTGGTATTCCGGCGAGTTGTAGCAGTCTATCGCGTGCTGGTACGAGGGAAACTCGATGACCACGCTGCGCTGCGGCGTCTCGCGTCCTTCCATGGCAATGCTGCGCCCGCCCCGCGCCAGAAACTTTGCCCCATACAGGGCAAAGGCCGTGGGCGCGCGCTGGGTGTATTCGACGTATTGCTCGGGGTCGGTGACATCGACCTGGGCGATCCAGTAAGCCTTCATTACTACCTCGACAGTTTCGACTCAAGTTGTATTATGGTATACCAGAATAACGTTACAGCCTGCCAGTCATAGTGAGACAACACATGGCCTTCAATAGCACCGAAGAAATCATCGAGGACTTCCGTCAGGGCAAGATGGTGTTGCTGGTCGACGATGAGGATAGAGAAAACGAAGGCGACCTGCTGCTGGCAGCCGACCGCTGCACCGCCGCCGACATCAGTTTCATGGCCCGCGAAGCCCGTGGCCTGATCTGCCTGACGCTGACCGACGAACACTGCCAACGCCTTGGTCTTGAGCAGATGGTGCCGGCCAACGGCAGCGTGTTCGCCACTGCCTTTACCGTGTCCATCGAGGCCGCCACCGGGGTGACGACCGGTATCAGCGCCGCCGACCGCGCGCGCACGGTCCAGGCCGCCGTGGCCGCTGGCGCCAGCGCCAACGACATCGTCCAGCCGGGGCATATCTTCCCCCTGCGCGCCCGCGAAGGCGGCGTGCTGACCCGCGCCGGCCACACCGAGGCGGGCTGCGACCTGGCGCGCCTGGCCGGCTTCACCCCGGCTGCCGTCATCGTGGAGGTGATGAACGACGACGGCACCATGGCCCGCCGCCCGGACCTGGAAGTGTTCGCGCGCAAGCACGGCATCAAGATCGGCACCATCGCCGACCTGATCCACTACCGCCTTAGCACCGAGCACACCATCGTGCGCAACGGCGAACGCGACCTGCCCACGGTGCACGGCACCTTCCGCCTGGTCACCTACGAGGACCGTATCGAAGGCGGCGTGCACATGGCCATGGTGATGGGCGACATCCGCCGCGACGACCCCACCCTGGTGCGCGTGCACGTGATCGACCCGCTGCGCGACCTGGTCGGTGCCGAGTACAGCGGCCCCAGCAACTGGACCCTGTGGGCCGCCCTGCAACGGGTGGCCGAGGAAGGCCGTGGCGTGGTGGTGGTGCTGGCCAACCATGAATCGTCCCAGGCGCTGCTGGAACGCGTGCCGCACCTCACCCAGCCACCGCGGCAGTACAGCCGCTCGCAGTCGCGGATCTATTCCGAGGTGGGCACCGGCGCGCAGATCCTGCAGGACATTGGCGTAGGCAAGCTGCGCCACCTGGGGCCGCCGCTGAAGTATGCGGGGCTGACGGGCTATGACCTGGAGGTGGTGGAAAGCATTCCGTTTACCGGGTGACGGTAGGGACACGGCCCCTGTAGCAGCGGCCACAGGCCGCGTCCAGCGATAGCCGGTAAGGCGAAACTCTTGTACAAATCTTGGAATACCATAATATGATATTCCAGTAGACCGAAAGAATGTGTCAGGTGCGCCCGCCAGGGACAGCACAAACAACAAGCCCTGACGCGGTCGACCATTACCAGGTCCCCCTGGACCCACTGCTCCCGAAAGGCGGGCGTTGCTACAGCCCGCTCAAAACACAACAAATGAGGGCGTACAAATGGTGTTCAACAAAGGTGCTACCGCGGTTCTCGCCGCCGGCATTCTGGCCGTATCCACGAGCGTTGCATTTGCCGCCGACAGCATGAGTTTCGTCAGCTGGGGTGGCAGCACCCAGGACGCGCAGAAAGCCGCCTGGGCCGAGCCGTTCAGCAAGGCTGCCAACATCAAGGTGGTGCAGGACGGCCCCACCGACTACGGCAAGCTCAAGGCCATGGTCGACAGCGGCAACGTGCAATGGGACGTGGTGGACGTAGAAGCCGACTTCGCCCTGCGCGCCGCTGCCGAAGGCCTGCTCGAACCGCTGGACTTCAAGGTCATCGACCGCGACAAGCTCGACCCGCGCTTCGTCGGCGACCACGGCGTGGGCTCGTTCTACTTCTCCTTCGTGCTGGGCTACAACGAGGGCAAGCTGGGCGCCGGCAAGCCCCAGGACTGGACCGCCCTGTTCGACACCAAGACCTACCCCGGCAAGCGCGCCCTGTACAAATGGCCGAGCCCTGGCGTGCTGGAACTGGCGCTGCTGGCCGACGGCGTGCCCGCCGACAAGCTCTACCCGCTGGACCTGGACCGCGCCTTCAAGAAACTCGACACCATCAAGAAAGACATCGTCTGGTGGGGCGGCGGTGCGCAGTCGCAGCAGCTGCTGGCCTCGGGTGAAGCCAGCCTCGGCCAGTTCTGGAACGGCCGCGTCTACGCCCTGCAACAGGACGGCGCGCCGGTGGGCGTGAGCTGGAAACAGAACCTGGTCATGGCCGATTTCCTGGTCATCCCCAAGGGCTCGAAAAACAAGGACGCGGCGATGAAGTTCCTGGCCAATTCCAGCTCGGCCAAGGGCCAGGCGGACTTCGCCAACCTCACCGCCTATGCCCCGGTGAACAAGGACAGCGTGAGCCTGCTCAAGCCTGAACTCGCGCCCAACCTGCCCACTGCCTACGCTAAGGATCAGATCACCCTCGACTTCGCCTACTGGGCCAAAAACGGCCCGGCTATTGCGACACGGTGGAACGAATGGCTGGTCAAATGAAGATGACGGCGGCTTCCCACCGTCACGGCACCGACAGCGCCCCCAGCGCTGCCGGCGCACCCCACGGCAAGGCGCCTGCCATGAACACACCGACCCTGGCCCAACGCTGGCGCGGCAGCCGCAACCTGCTGCCGGCCCTGCTGTTCCTGGGCCTGTTCTTCTTCGCACCGTTGATCGGCCTGCTGCTGCGCGGCGTGCTGGAGCCGGTGCCGGGCCTGGGCAATTACCAGGAGCTGTTCGCCAACTCGGCCTACGCCCGGGTGCTGTTCAACACCTTCTCGGTGGCGGGCCTGGTGACCCTGTTCAGCGTGCTGCTGGGCTTCCCGCTGGCCTGGGTGATTACCCTGGTGCCGCGCGGCTGGGGGCGCTGGCTGCTGAACATCGTGCTGCTGTCGATGTGGACCAGCCTGTTGGCACGCACCTACTCCTGGCTGGTGCTGTTGCAGGCCAGCGGGGTGATCAACAAGGCACTGATGGCCGTGGGCATCATCGACCAGCCGCTGGAGATGGTGCATAACCTCACCGGCGTGGTCATCGGCATGAGCTACATCATGATCCCGTTCATCGTGCTGCCGTTGCAGGCCACCATGCAGGCCATCGACCCGATGGTGCTGCAGGCCGGTGCCATCTGCGGCGCCAGCCCCTGGACCAACTTCTTCAAGGTGTTCCTGCCGCTCTGCCGCTCGGGGCTGTTCTCCGGGGCCTTGATGGTGTTCGTGATGTCTCTGGGGTACTACGTGACGCCGGCGCTGCTGGGCGGTGCGCAGAACATGATGCTGCCAGAGTTCATCGTCCAGCAGGTGCAGTCGTTCCTCAACTGGGGCCTGGCCAGCGCGGCGGCGGCGTTGCTGATCGTCATCACCCTGGTGCTGTTCTACTTCTACCTGAAGCTGCAACCGGAAAGCCCGGTCGGCTCCAGCAACGCGAGGTAAGCCGACATGCTGCTGACCCCCAATGCCATGAGCACGCGCCTGCGTGTCGGCCTGTACACCACCACGGGCATCATCGCGCTGTTCCTGTTGCTGCCCATCGTGTTCATCGTGCTGCTGTCGTTCGGCTCGTCCCAGTGGCTGGTGTTCCCGCCACCGGGGTGGACGCTGAAGTGGTACGTGCAGTTCTTCTCCAACGCCGACTGGATGGACGCCGCCGTGTCGAGCCTGAAGGTGGCGATACTCACCACCTTCTTCGCCGTGGCCCTGGGCCTGCCCACCGCCTTCGCGCTGGTGCGCGGCAAGTTCCCCGGCCGGGAAATGCTCTACGGGCTGTTCACCCTGCCGATGATCGTGCCGCTGGTGATCATCGCCGTGGCGGTGTACGCGCTGTTCCTCAAGCTGGGCTACACCGGCACGCTGTTCGCCTTCGTGGTCAGCCACGTGATCGTGGCGCTGCCGTTCACCATCATTTCCATCATCAATTCGCTGAAGCTTTTCGACCAGTCCATCGAGGACGCCGCGGTGATCTGCGGCGCCTCGCGCTTGCAGGCGATCTTCAAGGTGACCTTCCCCGGCATCCGCCCGGGCATGGTGGCCGGCGGCCTGTTCGCCTTCCTGGTGTCGTGGGATGAAGTGGTGCTGAGCGTGATGATGGCCAGCCCTACCCTGCAAACCCTGCCGGTAAAAATGTGGACCACCCTGCGCCAGGACCTGACCCCGGTGATCGCCGTCGCCTCGACGCTGCTGATCGCCCTGTCAGTCATGGTGATGGTCATCGCCGCCGCCCTGCGTCGGCGCAATGAAATGCGTCTGGGAGTAGTCAAATGAGTGCCGTGATCAACGAAACCGCCCAGCCAGGCAAAACCCTGGTCAGCCTGCGCAACCTGAACAAGCACTACGGCGACTTCGCCGCTGTGGATAACATTTCCCTGGATATCCAGGACGGCGAATTCCTCACCTTCCTGGGCTCCAGCGGCTCGGGCAAGAGCACCACCCTGTCGATGCTGGCCGGCTTCGAGACGCCCAGCAGCGGCGAGATTCTGGTCAGCGGCCAGTCGCTGGTGAACGTGCCGCCACACAAGCGCGACATCGGCATGGTGTTCCAACGTTATTCGCTGTTCCCGCACCTCTCTGTACGCGACAACATCGGCTTCCCGCTGAGCATCCGCAAGCACTCGGCGGACGAGGTGAAGAAGCGCGTAGACGCCATGCTCAAGCTGGTGCAGCTGGAAGCCTTCGCCCACCGGCGGCCGTCGCAGATGTCCGGCGGCCAGCAGCAACGGGTGGCCATCGCCCGCGCACTGGTGTACGAGCCGCGCATCCTGCTGATGGACGAGCCGCTCGGCGCGCTGGACAAGAAGCTGCGTGAAGACCTGCAGGACGAACTGCGCCAGCTGCACCGCCGGCTGGGCATCACCATCGTCTACGTCACTCACGACCAGGAAGAGGCCATGCGCCTGTCCCAGCGCATCGCCATCTTCAGCCACGGCAAGATCGTCGGCCTGGGCACCGGCTACGACCTCTACCAGAACCCGCCGAACGCCTTCGTGGCGTCGTTCCTCGGCAATTCCAACTTCCTCAAGCTCAAGGCCCAGGGCAACGCGGCCGCGACCTTCGAAAACCAACCGCTGTCGATTCGCCTCACGGCCAACCTGCGCACCGACCAGGACGTGCTGCTGATGGTGCGCCCGGAGAAAGCCCTGGCCCTGAGCGTGGCCCAGGCGGCCAGCGAGCCGTTGCAGGCGGGTTGGAACGAGGTGGCGGCGAAAGTCACCGAGGTGCTGTTCCTGGGCGAAAGCCAGACCTGCAGCGTGATCACCGCCGGCGGCACCGCCATGACCGTGAAGGCGCTGAGCGCCGCGGGCATGCCGCTGAAGGCCGGTGACCCGGTGCGAGTGCGCTGGGCCACGGCCGATGCGTGCGTGTACACCGAGTGGGCCGAAGGCGACCTGAACAAGGCGGCCGGCGCGCACTGAGCCTGATCCCACCCACAAAAAAGGCGCCTCAACAGGCGCCTTTTTCATGCCGGAATCGCGTTGCCTGCATCGCGGCCAAGGCCGGCTCCTACCTCGGACTGTGTAGGAGCCGGCCTTGGCCGCGATGGCGTCAGAGGGAGCAACGCCCATGGGTCATTCGCTATACGCAAGCTTTGCGGCTTGGGCTTGATGGCCGCGGGTGGCCAGGCACCAGTACAGCGGGCAAGTCACTACCAACCCCACCAGCCACGACAGGTCGACCCCATCGATCACGTTCGCCCACGGTCCCACATACAGCGAGGTATTGGCGAACGGCAACTGCACCAGGATGCCAATGAAATACGCCACGATCGCATGGGGGTTAAACCGCCCATACACGCCACCATCGGCGGCAAAAATCGAGGCAATGTCATAGCTGCCACGCTTGATCAGGTAGAAGTCGATCAGGTTGATCGACGCCCACGGCACCAGCACCAGCAACAGCGCCAGGATCAACCCGATGAAGTGCGAGATGAAGTGCGACGAAGCGCCCAGCGCCATGAAGCAGCAGCCCGTCAGCACCACGGCCGACAGCACCACCCGCACCTTGATGCTCGGCGTCCAGCTGCCGGCAAAGGTCTGGATCGAGGTGACGATGGAAAGCGTGGCGCCATACAGGTTCAGGGCGTTGTGGCTGATGATGTTCAGCAGGAACAGCACCATCAATATCGGCCCCAGGCCACCGGTGGCCTGCTTCACCGCCGCCATCGCCTCGGTGCCTTCGGGGGTTGCCAGCACCGCCACCGCGCCAAAGCTGAACGACAGAATGGTGCCCAGGCAGGCACCGGCGTAGGTGGCCAGGAACGGCCGGGCAATGCCGATATCCGCCGGCAGGTAGCGCGAATAGTCCGACACGTAGGGCGAGAAGCTGATCTGCCAGATGATGCCCAGCGACACCGTGGCCAGGAACCCCGACAGGTTGAAGGCGCCACGGCTGAAGAAGTCCAGCGGCAGGTCGTGGCTGAAGATCATCACGAAGCCGGCCAGCAGCGCGCTGCCCATCACCCAGGTGCCGATGCGGTTGAGGGTGTGGATAAAGCGGTAGCCGATCACGCCAATGGCGGTGGCGCTGAGGGCGCCGATGATGATGCCGGCGGGCAGCGGCACGGCATTGACGATGCCGTGAATCGATTCACCTGCCAGGACGATATTGGAGATGAAGAAGCCCACGTAGATAATCGCCGCGAAGAACACGATCAGCAGCGCGCCGTAGCGCCCGAACTGCCCGCGGCTTTGCACCATCTGCGGAATGCCCATGCGCGGGCCCTGGGCCGAGGCCAGGGCAATCACCACCCCGCCGATCATGTGGCCAAGGACGATAGCGATCAGCCCCCACAGCAAATTGAGGTGGAACACTTGCACCACCATGGCCCCGGTCACGATCGGCAGGGGGGCGATGTTGGTGCTGAACCACAAGGTAAAGAGATCGCGCGCCTTCCCATGGCGCTCAGCTAACGGCACGTAATCCACCGTATGGTTTTCGATCAGTTGCGTCTGTTCGGTCTTCTGGGACATGGATGCACTCGATTCTCTGTTCTTGTCTTTGTATGGAAATGCAATTCGGGGGCCGTTCATCGACGGCCTCCAGAACGAAGACCATATTATGGTATTCCAAGCTTTCCACAAGCGAAAACTTGGCATACCATCAGACAACAAAGCGGCATAAAACCAATTCAGCCGCTGCCTACCGAGGAACACCAAATGATCGACGCCACCGTCTACAAAAACGTCATGGGCTCCTTCCCTTCGGGCGTGACCGTGATCACCACCCTGGACGACGACGGCCAGGTCGTGGGCCTCACCGCCAGTGCCTTCAGCTCGCTGTCCATGGACCCGGCGCTGGTGCTGTTCTGCCCCAACTACAGCTCCGACTCCTACCCCGTGCTGATCAAGAACAAGCGCTTCGCCATTCACCTGCTGTCGGGCCAGCAGCAGGCCGAAGCCTACGCCTTCGCGCGCAAGGGCAAGGACAAGGCCGCCGGCCTTGAGTGGACCCTGAGCGAGTTGGGCAACCCGCTGCTCAAGGGCGCCGTGGCCATCATCGAGTGCGAACTGTGGCGCGAATACGAAGGCGGCGACCACGCCATCATGGTCGGCGCGGTGAAGAACCTGGTGGTCCCTGAACAGGGCCCAACCCCGCTGGTGTACTGCCGCGGCAAGATGGGCGCGCTGCCCGCCTTCGCATAAAGACATTGCAGATTATTGGTATTATGGTATACCAATAATACGACCGCAGCGCCTTGGCGCTCCCACAGCATCAGGCCCACTTTCGGCGGGCCAAAAACAAAAGATCCGAGGTACGCGTCATGAAGTTTTCCCTGTTCGTGCATATGGAACGCTGGGATGAGCAAGTCAGCCACCGGCAGCTGTTCGAGGACCTGACCGAGCTCACCCTGATGGCCGAAAAAGGCGGCTTCAGCACCGTCTGGATCGGCGAACACCACGCCATGGAATACACCATTTCGCCTAGCCCGATGCCGCTGCTGGCGTACCTGGCCGGCAAGACCACCACCATTCACCTGGGCGCCGGCACCATCATCGCGCCGTTCTGGCACCCGCTGCGGGTAGCCGGTGAATGCGCCCTGCTGGACGTCATCAGCAACGGCCGCATGGAAGTGGGCCTGGCCCGCGGCGCCTACCAGGTGGAATTCGACCGCATGGCCGGCGGCATGCCCGCCAGCAGCGGCGGCAACGCCCTACGGGAAATGGTGCCGGTGGTGCGCAAGCTGTGGGAAGGCGACTACGCCCACGACGGCGAGATCTGGAAATTCCCCACCTCCACCAGCGTGCCGAAACCAGTGCGTACCCCACCGATCTGGATCGCTGCCCGCGACCCTGACTCGCACAACTTCGCCGTGGCCAATGGCTGCAACGTCATGGTCACGCCGCTGATGAAAGGCGACGAGGAAGTGGTGGACCTGAAGAACAAGTTCGAAGCCGCGCTGGCCAACAACCCGAGCATCCCGCGCCCGCAACTGATGGTGCTGCGCCACACCCACGTGCACGCCAAGGACGACCCGGACGGCTGGCAGGTCGGCGCCAAGGCCATCTCGCGCTTCTACCGCACCTTCGACGCCTGGTTCGGCAACAAGACCACCCCGGTGAACGGCTTCCTCGACCCAAGCCCGGAAGAAAAATTCGCCGAGCGCCCGGAGTTCCAACTGGAGAACATCCGCAAGAACACCATGATCGGCACCCCGGAAGAGATCGTTGCGCGGATCAAGTATTACCAGGAACTGGGGGTGGACGAGTTCAGCTTCTGGTGTGACAACAGCTTGCCCCATGAAGAGAAGAAGAAGTCACTGAAGCTGTTCATCGAGCACGTGGTGCCGGCGTTCCGCTAGGTCGTTATTTCGTGATGCCGCCGGACGCAGCCTGGCGGCAGCTGCTACGGGGAGGGGCATTATGCATTTGGCTTATCTTCGCCTTTGTGGCCCTTCCTCGCACATTCGCATCAAACGCCTGCGCGCTTGTGTATCCGCCAAGCAGAACGGCTTCTGGCAGATAATTTCCTGAGCACTCCCTGAACACGAAACGAGCACCGGCTTCCCCCGGCGCTGCCCTTTGTTGTCGATGCGACGCGGCCCTGCCGCGCGCTCAACGATCAGGTTTGCCCATGAACAATAACAACGCGCTTTTGATCATCGACATGCAACGTGAAGACAGTTTCGCCCTGCACGACTGCCAGGCCGTCATTGCTCACAACCAGGCCTTGCTGGCCGCCGCCCGTGAACATCAGGTGCCGGTCATCTACACCCGCCACATCAATGGCGACGACCTGCCGCCCGGAGAACCACTAGCCGCCGATGGCCGCGCCGCCAGTTACCGGGCCGGCAGCGATAACGTGCACATCCTGGCCCAGCTTATGCCCCGCCCCAATGAACGGGTCATCGACAAACCACGGTACAGCGCTTTCCACCGTACCGACCTGCACGCGCACCTGAGCGCGTCCGGTATCGATACCCTGATCATCAGCGGCGTGCTCACCGATGTGTGCGTGCTGACCACGGTGTTCGACGCCTTCGCCTTGGGCTACCGCATCCAGCTGGTGGCCGACGCCTGCACCAGTACCACTCCCGCCGCGCATTACAGCGCGCTGTTGATGATGTGCAATTGGGTGTATTCGCTGGCGCTGATTAACACGAGAGAACTGCTTAAGGCCCTGCAGGGCTTGCCGTTCAACCATTTCCAGCCGACTGCCCCCGACCAGATGGCCCATGAGCCGGCGCAGCTGCCCCACGCCATTGCCCGCCTGCAACTTAACCTGCAAGCCCAGGGGGTACGCTCATGAAAGTCGAAAAACGCAGCATCGACTTCATCCCCGAAAGCGAGCGTTACGGCAAGCCAGGCTCGCTGTTCTACATCTGGTTCGGCGCCAACATGAACATCACCACCATCGCCGCCGGCGTGCTGCCGGTGGCCTTGGGCCTGAACCTGTTCTGGAGCACCCTGGCGATTGTGCTGGGCTCGCTGCTGGGGGCCGTTTTCATGGCCTCCCACTCGGCCCAGGGCCCGCGCCTGGGCATTCCGCAAATGATCCAGAGCCGCGCGCAGTTCGGTGTCATCGGCGCGGTGCTGCCGCTGTTGTTCGTGATGCTGATCTACCTGGGTTTTTTCGTCAGCAATACCCTGCTGGCCGCCCAGGCCTTGGCCGCAGTCAGCCCCTTGGGCAACGCCAGGAACATCTGGCTGATTGGCGCGCTGTGCTTCGTGGTGGCGTTGTTCGGCTACAGGCTGATTCACCGCCTGCAGAAGCTGTTGTCGATTTTATCGGTGCTGGTGTTCGCCGCCGCCACGGCGCTTGCCCTGAGCCTGCCGGTAGACGCCGGGCAATGGCTGCCGCAGGGCTTCATGCTGTCGAAGTTCCTGGTAGCCGTGAGCATTGCCGTCACCTGGCAGCTGTCCTACGCGCCCTACGTCGCCGACTACTCGCGCTACCTGCCCACCGCCACGCCCATGGCCCGGGTATTCTGGTTCAGCTACGTCGGCACCGTGCTCGGTGGCGTGTGGATGATGGTGTTGGGCGCCGTGCTTGGCGTGGCCGTTACGGGCTTTGCCGATAACGTCGGTGGGGGCGTGGTGGGCCTGTTCGGCGGCGCGACGGTGCTGTTGTTCGCCTTCATCGTCTACGGGCAGGTGTCGATCAATGTGTTCAACCTGTATGGCGCATTCATGTCCACGGTCACTGTCATCGAACCCTTCTCGCGCCTGCGCGTGACCCCGCAGGTACGGGGCGTGTTCATGTTGCTGATCAGCCTGTTGGCTACCGGCCTGTGCACCCTGGGCCAAGGCGACTTCATCGGATATTTCCTCAACTTCATCTTTTTCATGAGCTACTTCCTGATCCCCTGGACCGCCATCAACCTGGTGGACTACTACTGCCTGCGCAAAGGCGTGTACCAACTGGCGGATATCTTCGACATGGATGGCATCTACGGGCGCGTCAACCTGATAGCCTGCGCCAGCTTCATTGCCGCCATTGCGCTGGAAGTACCGTTCATGAACACCACGCTCTACGTGGGTCCGGTTGCCACGGCACTGGATGGCGTTGACCTGGCGTGGGTTGTGGGGCTGGTGGTGCCTGCGGTGGCCTATTACGGCCTGATGCGGCGGCTTGGACCTGCGGCGCAAGTCACTGCACCGCTGTAACCCGTAGCCGCTGCCGCCAGGCTGCGCTGGCCAAAGGGCCCACTGGAGATTTCCAGCGTTTACAAAGGCCAGCGCAGCATGCGGCAGCGGCTACTTCGACCGTGCCCGGCATTGAGCGTCGATAAAATCTGCTTACGATTATTTGCTCTGGAATCTATCCGCCTGCCGCTAAGGTAACGTCTCCGCTGGGCCACCTGCCGCGACAAGGCCGCAAATGCCGCTCTACGCCAACGCCGAAACGCTCATCCGGGCAAACCTGAATCAGGTTGCCCAAGGTAATCGTGTGCGAGCAGTAGCTATCGGCGTTTTGACTGAAGTTCAGCAGGTAACTATCAACAGCCAGAAAGCGGCTGCAGGGTTGCCCCTGCTGGAGAATCCGGAAATTATCTTTTTAGGCAAACACGCTTACGACAGTCGGGTAGCGCGCGATGGCTATACGATCGAGGACGTAATCACTCAAATAAAATTTGCATTGGCGGCCAGTGCTCGAGTCGTTGAGTCGGTCAAAATGACGGCGATAAAGAGTACCCATTTGCGTGCAGATGGCTACGGAAATGAGGTGTTAGACGAGGCTGTCTTTGAGCTGATGACGCGCAAGCCCAGAGCAGAGCTGTACTCGATCATCCCGAAGGGCGATAAGTTCAAACCCAAACGCCAGGCAAAATAAAGGCCGCTACAAACGGCCTGGATGAAGCAAGAAAACACTCGCCCGGATAACTTGAAGCTTGGCCGGCGCACCAGTGTTCTCTAGACCAAAAGGTTACGCTTCTGCTCTCTAGAGGTCAAGGCGCCTACGAGGCGCAACGGACCGAAGGCCTATGAATGGCCAGCCGCAAGGGCCGGCCTATTGTCGCAATATGTGTCCTGATCAAGACCCTGCAATGACTCCAGAGCCAAGGGTGGCGCTTACATCCGCCTCCGGCTTGATCCGCACCACTTCCCGCGCCACTGTCCACACGATGATCGCCGCGACGATGTCGAAGATCGCCAGCACCACGAACAACGGGCTGTAGCCAACCTGGGTGACCAGCACACCAAACACAGCGGTGAACGCCGCAGCACCAAGGAAGCCGAACATGCCGCCGGCACCGGTGGCGGTGGCCACTTCGTTCTTGCCGAAGGAGTCGGAGGTGATGGCGTACAGCGCACCCGACAGGGTCTGGTGGGCGAAGCCGCCTACGCACAGCAGGGCGATGGCCATGTAGGGGCTGTCGACCAGGCCGATGCAGGCCGGACCGATCATGCATGAGCAGCCGAACAGCATGACCATTTTGCGCGAGGTGAACAGCGAGACCTTGCAGTAGCGGTGGAAGATCGGGCTCAGGTAGCCACCCAGCACGCAGCCCAGGTCAGCGGCCAGGAACGGCAGCCAGGCGAACATGGCGATTTCCTTGATGTTCATGTGCCGTTCGGTCATCAGGTACAGCGGGATCCAGGCGTTGAAGGTCTGCCAGGCCGGCTCGGAAAGGATGCGCGCCGAGGCGATGGCGTAGAAGTTGCGACTGGCGACGATCTTTTTCCAGCTGCCGCGCTGCTTGGGTTCTTCCTTGAAGTGCGCTTCCTGGCCGCTGAGGATGTACTCGCGTTCCTCGTCGCTGAGGCGTTTCTGGTCACGCGGGTGCTTGTAGAGGAACAGCCAACCCACGCTCCAGACGATACCGGCGGCGCCGACGATCAGGAACGCCAGCTGCCAGCCGCTGTGCAGGATGGCCCAGACCACCAGCGGCGGTGCCAGCAGCGCGCCCACCGAGGAGCCGATGTTGAACCAGCCAATGGCCACCGAGCGCTCCTTGGCCGGAAACCACTCGGTGGTGGCCTTGACGCCGGCCGGCAGGCCGGCGGCTTCGGTCAGGCCCAGCAGGCCGCGCAGGAACGCCAGGCTCTGCCAGCCGGTTGCCAGGGCGGCGCCGGCGCAGGCCAGCGACCAGGCGAGGGCAAACACCGCGAAGCCCATCTTGGTGCCGATGGCATCGAGGATGTAACCGGCAATGGGTTGCATCAGCGCGTAGCAGATCTGCCAGGCGACGACGATGTGGGAATACTGCTCGGTGGAGATGGTCAGTTCGCTCATCATCGTGGGCGCTGCGACCGACAGGGTGTTACGGGCCAGGTAGTTGACGATCAGGCCGCCCATGACCAGGGCCACCATCCACCAACGGATGCCTTTAATCTTCATCACATCACCTTGATTGTATTTTTGTTAGGTGAGCGTTATCCACGGAAGGGAGTCGCGCTATCGACACATTTAGTCATACGTTGTCGTATAACCACCTTATAGCGATACTGGCGAATAGGTGTCAATGCCGTTTCCGCGCATCGTCGATTGACAGCGACAGGCTGCGCTCCCAATAATTCGTCGCAAGTTGTACGATGACATCCAACCAACAATAATTTACAAGAGGCCAGAGCCGCCCATGACCACCCCAAGCAAACCCCTCAACCGCCTGCTGCTGACCGGTGCCGCTGGCGGCCTGGGCAAGGAACTGCGCCAACGCCTGAAGCCTTTCTGCCGCACCCTGCGCCTGTCCGACATCGCCAGCATCGGCGCCGTGGATGACAAGACGGAAGAATTCCAGCTGTGCGACCTTTCCGACAAACAGGCGGTGCACCACCTGGTGGAAGGCGTGGATGCCATCGTGCATTTTGGTGGCGTGTCGGTAGAGCGCCCGTTCGAAGAGATCCTGGGCGCCAATATCTGCGGGGTGTTTCATATTTATGAAGCAGCGCGCCGCCATGGGGTGAAGCGGGTGATTTTCGCCAGCTCCAACCACGTCATCGGCTTCCACAAGCAGACCGAGGTGCTGGACGCCCATAGCGCCCGCCGCCCGGACAGCTACTACGGCCTGAGCAAATGCTACGGCGAGGACATGGCCAGCTTCTATTTCGACCGCTACGGCATCGAGACCCTGACCATCCGCATCGGCTCCTCGTTCGCCGAACCGCAGAACCGCCGCATGCTCAGCACCTGGCTGAGCTTCGACGACCTGACCCAGCTGATCGCCCGCGGCCTGTACACCGCCGACATCGGCCACACCGTGGTGTACGGCGCCTCCGACAACACCCCCAACTGGTGGGACAACCGCTATGCCGCGCACCTGGGCTACCAGCCCAAGGACAGCAGCGAGCCGTTCCGCGCCAAGGTGGAAGCGCAGCCGATGCCGCCGGCCGATGACCCGACCATGGTGTACCAGGGCGGCGCGTTCGTGGCAGCCGGTCCATTCGGCGACAATTGACCGCCCCCTGACGCGGGGGGGGGGGCCCGGGGCCCCCCCAGCGGCAACCGCCCCCGGCCCCCGGCCAGATCCACCCAAGCGGCCTTCGGCCGCTGCTACCCGCCCTGTAGCAGCGGCCGAAGGCCGCGTCCTAGTCACCACCTGGCAGGATCAGTGGTTGTAAGCACTCTCGTTATGCTCACCCAAGTCCAGCCCCAACTCCTCGGTAGCCTCATCCGCCCGCAAGCCAATCACCGCCTTGATCACCTTCAAGATGATCCAGCTCACCGCGAAGCAATACACGAAGGTGAAGCTAACGCCCTTGAACTGCGCCCACAGTTGCCCGGCGATGGTGACGTTGGGCACGTAGCCGCCCAGTGACGGTACGCAGAACACGCCGGTGAGCAGCGCGCCGACGATACCGCCGATGCCGTGCAGGCCGAACACGTCGAGGCTGTCGTCGTAGCCGAAGCGACGTTTCAGGCTGGTGGCGCCCAGGTAGCAGATCACCCCGCACAGCAGGCCGATGGCCAAGGCGCCGCCGGTGCCCACGTAGGCGCACGCCGGCGTGATACCCACCAGGCCCGCCAACGCACCGCTGGCCAGGCCCAGGGCGCTGGGGCGGCCGGCCTTGAACCATTCGGTGAACATCCAGCCGATGATGCCGGCGCAGGCGCCCAGTTGGGTGTTGATCATGACGATGCCGGAGATGCCGCTGAGGCCACCGCCCGAACCGATGTTGAAGCCGAACCAGCCCACCCACAGCATGGCCGCGCCGACCATGGTGAAGCTCAGGTTGTGCGCCGGCATCGGCGTGTGCGGGTAGCCCTTGCGCTTGCCCAGCAGGATGCACGCCGCCAGCGCCGCGACGCCGGCGTTGATGTGCACGGCGGTGCCGCCGGCGTAGTCCAGGGTGCCCCAGTTGTGCATCAAGGCCCCTGCCCCGCCCCACACCATGTGGGCGATGGGCGCGTAGACCAGGGTGAACCACACGGCCATGAAGATCAGCGCCGCCGAGAACTTCATGCGCTCGGCGAAGGCGCCGGCGATCAACGCCGGCGTGATGATGGCGAAGGTCATCTGGAAGGTCACGAACACGCCTTCGGGAATGTCGCCGACGATGCTGTCGGCGTTCATGCCGGCCAGGAACACCCGGCTCAGGCCGCCGACGAAGCTGTTGAAGGTGACTTGGCCGTCAATCATGTTGGTGGTGTCGACCACCATGCTGTAGCCGTAGATCACCCATAACACGCCGACCACGCCGGCGATGCCGAAGCACTGGGTGAACAGCGAGAGCATGTTTTTTGCCCGCACCAGGCCGCCGTAGAACAACGCCAGGCCCGGCAGGCACATGAACAGCACCAGCACCGCGGCGGTGATCATCCAGGCGCTGCTGCCCAGGTTCAGGGTTGGCGGCGCAGTATCGGCGGCGTTGGCCAGGGTGGAGAAGAGGGTTAATGCAAGGAGGGAAATGCCGGGTAGACGGTTGACCATTTTCGAAGCTCCTGCGAGGAATGGAAGGTTGTCTGGCAGCACGCGAAATGGGCAAAGCTTCGGGCGTTGTTGGCCTCTTCTTGGGGCCCGGACGCGGCCTGCGGCCGCTGCTACGGGGGTAGCAGCGG